>NZ_JBMDKS010000019.1:0-107728 GCF_057809835.1 Mesorhizobium sp. FG116 | reverse complement strand
CCCATGCCGCACCCGGCACACAGGTCGAGATCGGCAAGCTCGACGGCCACCAGAAACGCCTCCCCGCAACAGTCGTAACCTTCGCCCACTACGACCCGAAGAAAGAAAAACCACGGTCGTAAAGAAAGGGCAGAGACCTCAGCCTGGGAACAGGCTACCCAGCCGGCGCCGTGGCCCCCAGCGGCGTCGACTACCCATTTCCAGACCAAAGCGAATTTCAGCGCCGCACGGCTCGCAAGACAAAAGCGGCGGCGTCCGGCACCATCAGAATCCGGACATCACTTGTGATGCCTGAGGCGCACGCCCGGCCCTTCGCTTTCTGAAGACAGAAGTTGCACGCCCGCCTCTTCAAGCGCCTTGACGAGCAAATCCTCCGAGGCGCGGTGCAGCGCATGGCGGTGGCACTCGAAATCCTTGATCGTGCTTCGCGACACGCCGGCAAGGCTCGCTAGGTGTTCCTGCGTCCAGTTGAGCAGGCCACGAGCCGCCCGGCATTGCTCTGGAAGTAGATTCATCAAATTAGTGCCTTGCAGAATTGCACCCAAGTCAACCATAATGGGTGAAATCAGGCAATGGGTGCTGATTTCCTATATGAGCAACTGCACGGAATGATGGGTGACACATCGCTATTATTGATGATTGTCATGCCGTTCGTCGGCAGCATCATTGCTGCGTTCTTGCCTTCCAACGCACGCAACGCTGAAGTTTGGTTGGCCGGGACGGTCGCGCTTGGTGAATTGCTTCTGGCCTCGGCGGCATATCCAGCGATTGCCGCGGGCGGAGCGATCCGCGCCGACCTCGAATGGATCCCCACGCTCGGCCTCGATTTCACACTGCGCATGGACGGCTTTGCCTGGCTGTTTGCAATGCTGATCAGCGCCATCGGCTTCCTCGTCGTTCTCTACGCACGCTACTACATGTCGCCCGAGGATCCGGTTCCGAGGTTCTTCTCGTTCCTACTGGCCTTCATGGGGGCCATGCTGGGGATCGTGATCTCGGGCAATCTCATCCTGCTCGTCATCTTCTGGGAACTGACCAGCATCTTTTCCTTCCTGCTGATCGGCTACTGGCACCACAATGCCAGTGCACGCGACGGTGCGCGCATGGCCTTGACCATTACCGGCATTGGCGGTCTCGCCCTTCTGGCCGGCGTGCTTTTGATCGGCCATATCGTCGGCAGCTACGATCTCGAGCGCGTGCTGGCTTCAGGCGACCTGATCCGCTCGCACGAACTTTATGTGCCGGCACTGGTCCTTATCCTGCTCGGCGCGCTGACCAAAAGCGCGCAGTTTCCATTCCATTTCTGGCTACCAAACGCCATGACCGCACCGACGCCGGTGTCGGCCTACCTGCACTCGGCCACCATGGTGAAGGCCGGCGTGTTCCTGATGGCAAGGCTCTGGCCGGTGCTGGCCGGAAGCCAGGAATGGTTCTGGATCGTCGGCCTTGCCGGCATGATGTCCTTTGTCCTCGGCGCCTACTTCGCGATCTTCCAGCAAGACATAAAAGGACTGCTTGCCTATTCGACCATCAGCCATCTCGGCCTGATCACCATGCTGCTCAGCCTCGGCAGCCCGCTTGGTGCGGTCGCCGCGATCTTCCATATGATGAACCATGCCACCTTCAAGGCATCGCTCTTCATGGCTGCCGGTATCATCGACCATGAAACCGGCACGCGCGACATCAGGCGCTTGAGCGGCCTGTTCCGGTTCATGCCGATCACCGCCACCCTTGCCATGGTGGCAAGCGCCGCAATGGCCGGCGTCCCGCTGCTCAACGGTTTCCTTTCAAAAGAGATGTTCTTCGCCGAGGCGGTCGAAACGCATCAGATATCGATCCTCGATACGGCCGCGCCCTATGCTGCGGTTCTCGGCAGCGCGTTTGCGGTTGCCTATTCGATCCGCTTCATTCACGGCGTCTTCTTTGGCCCACCGCCGGAAGACCTGCCGCACACGCCGCACGAAGCGCCGTTCCTAATGCGCTTTCCGATGCAGTTGCTGGTGCTGGCCTGCCTGATAGTCGGCATCGTCCCGGGCATCACCATCGGACCGTTCCTCCACACCGCGGTTACCTCGGTGCTGGGCCCGGCAACGCCGCAATACAGCCTTTCCGTCTGGCACGGCTTCACGCTGCCGCTGATCATGAGCGTCGTTGCTCTGGTCGCGGGCGCTATTCTTTATCTGCTGCTGAAAGGCTATCTGGCCCGTTGCGAGGAAGGTCCGCCGATCTTCCGCAAGCTGAAAGGCCAACGCATCTTTGAGCGCACGATGGTCACCGTCTCTTGGAGATGGGCGCGCTTCATCGAAAGCCAGCTTGGCACCCGCCGGCTTCAGCCACAGCTTCGCCTGCTGGTCATCGTGGCTTTCATCGCCGCGCTTTGGCCGCTTTATTCGCTCGGCTTCGATCCCGGTCCACCTAGCTGGACCAATATCGATCCGATCTTCGCCGCGATCTGGGCAATCGGCATCGCCTGCGCACTCGGCGCGGCCTATCAGGCCAAGTTTCACCGGTTGGCCGCGACAATCCTTCTGGGCGGAGCGGGCCTTGTCACCTGCCTCACCTTCCTCTGGCTATCGGCCCCCGACCTCGCACTTACCCAGTTGCTGGTCGAGATCGTGACGACCGTCCTCCTTTTGCTCGGCCTGCGCTGGCTGCCGAAACGCTTCGAGGACAAGTTGGCCGATGCGGTCACCATCGGCGCGCGCTTGCGTCGCGTCCGCGATCTCGTCACCGCCATTGCCGTGGGTCTGGGCGTCACGCTGATTTCCTATGCCGTGATGACACGCGCGCCGCCCGCAACGATCGCCGACTACTTCCTGCAAAATGCCTACAGCGAAGGCGGCGGCAAGAATGTCGTCAACGTCATCCTGGTAGACTTCCGTGGCTTCGATACCTTCGGCGAGATCACCGTGCTGGGCGTGGTGGCCCTGACGGTGTTTGCCTTGCTCCGGCGTTTCCGCCCTGCCCCTGACAGCGTCGAGCGGCCGGAACAACAGCGCATCCAGAAAGATTTCGACGAAGCCCGGCCGGACCGCGAAGCGGGCGACACGGTCAGCGACTACCTTCTGGTGCCATCCGTCATCATGCAATGGCTGTTCCCGGTGATCATCGTTCTGGCGGCCTATCTTTTCCTGCGCGGGCACGACCTTCCGGGCGGCGGCTTTGCAGCCGGCGTGGCGATGGCGGCAGCATTCATCCTGCAATATATGGCGGCGGGAACGGTCTGGGTCGAAGACAGGCTGCGTGTTCTGCCGGTCAACTGGATCGGCTTCGGCCTTCTGTTTGCAGCCCTGGTCGGCATGGGCTCATGGGTTTTCGGCTATCCGTTCCTGACATCGCATTCCCAATATCTGGACCTGCCCTTTATCGGAGCAGTGCCGGCAGCAACGGCTGCCCTGTTTGATCTAGGCGTTTTCTCGCTGGTCGTCGGCGCAACCGTGCTGATGCTCATCGCGCTTGCCCACCAGTCGATCCGCCGACTTCGTGCCTCGCGCGTCGCCGCCGAAGCTGCGTCGGAGAGCGCGTGATGGAACTTACGCTTGCCCTTGCCATCGGCGTTCTCATCGGCTCAGGCGTCTGGCTGCTGCTTAGGCCGCGCACCTTCCAGGTCATCATCGGCCTTTCGCTCATATCCTATGGCGTCAACCTGTTCATATTCTCGATGGGCAGGCTGCGTGTCGGCGCAGCACCGGTGCTCGGATCGGGCGGGACCGTCAATCCTGCCGATTACGCCGACCCCATCCCGCAGGCCCTTGTGCTGACCGCCATCGTTATCGGCTTTGCAACGACGGCCCTGTTCCTCGTGGTGCTGCTCGTTTCGCGCGGGCTGACCGGCAGCGACCACGTCGATGGCAGGGAGCCGAACTGATGGGTTGGCTCGACCAGATCCTGATCGTGCCGATCGTGCTGCCGCTGGTTACCGGCGCAATTCTGCTCCTGTTCGACGAACGCCGCCACGTGCTTAAGGCAATGATCAACGTCGCCTCGACGTTGGCGCTGACGGTCGTTGCACTGGTGCTGCTCCATCTTGCAGACGCTCCACCGGCGGATGCCAATGCTGCAACCACCGGCGTCTACCTGCTCGGCAACTGGGCCGCACCGTTCGGCATCGTGCTGGTTCTCGACCGGCTTTCGGCTCTGATGCTGATGCTCACCTCCGTTCTCGCCTCGGCAGCACTTGTCTTCTCGCTGGCGCGCTGGCACCGCAGCGGGCCGCATTTCCACACGCTGTTCCAGCTTTTGCTGATGGGCCTCAACGGTGCATTCCTGACCGGCGACCTGTTCAACCTGTTCGTATTCTTCGAGGTGCTGCTGGCGGCATCCTACGGACTTGTCCTCTACGGTTCCGGCGCGCTTCGGGTGAAGGCAGGCTTGCATTACATCGTCATCAACCTGGCTGGCGCGTCTCTCTTCCTGATCGGGGTGAGCCTGATTTACGGCGTCACGGGAACGCTGAACATGGCCGATCTCGCCGTCCGAATCCCGGAAGTGGCTGAAAACGACAGGATGCTTTTGCAGGCAGGCGCCGCCGTCCTCGGCGTCGCCTTTCTTATCAAGGCCGGCATGTGGCCGCTCGGCTTCTGGCTGCCCAATGCCTATATGGCAGCGGCCGCGCCGGTTGCCGCAATCTTCGCCATCCTCAGCAAGGTCGGCATCTACGTCATATTGAGGTTGTCGCTGCTGCTGTTCGGAGCGGATGCCGGGGCATCTTCAGGCTTCGGCGGCTCGTGGCTGCTGTTCGGCGGCATGGCGACCATCGTTTTCGGTGCAATCGGCGTGCTGGCCTCGCAGGCCATGGGCCGGCTCGCCGGCTTCTATCTGCTGGTTTCGTCAGGCACCCTCTTGGCGGCAATCGGAACTGAAAGCGTTACCGTCACCTCGGGCGCGCTCTACTACATGGTCAGCTCAACGCTTGCGATCAGCGCATTCTTTCTCTTGATCGAATTGATCGAGCGGGCTCAGAATCCAGCGGCCAACGTGCTTGCGGTTACGATGGAAGCCTACGGCGACGACATGGACGAAGACGACGTCCAGGAGGAGGTCGGCGTCACCATTCCCGCCACCCTCGCCGTTCTGGGCAGTTGCTTTGCAGGCTGCGCACTACTGCTGGCCGGTCTGCCGCCGCTTTCGGGCTTCATCGGGAAATTCGCCATCCTGAGCGCGCTGTTCAATCCGGAGGGGCCAGGCCAAGGCGGCAGCGTTGCCGGCACGGCATGGGCGTTGGTGACGGTGATTATTCTCGCTGGCCTATCCGCGCTGATCGCCATGACACGCACAGGCATCCGCACCTTCTGGGCTCCGATAGATGAAACCGTGCCGCGCGTGCGGCTCATCGAAATCGCTCCGGTGGCATTCTTGCTGATGCTGTGCCTTGCGCTGACCGTGCAAGGCGGTCCGGCGATGCGCTATATGGATGCTACCGCGCAATCCCTGCATTCACCGGCCCATTATATACGCGATGTGCTGGCGGCTCCCCGCGTACCCAGTCCCGGATCGGGGGCGCAACAATGAGCCGTTTGCTGCCCTACCCTTTGCTCACGACATCCCTTCTGGTGATGTGGCTTCTGCTCAATGGCTTGTCCGCCGGCCATCTCGTTCTGGGCAGTATCGTTGCGCTATTGGCATCGCGCGCTATGGTTGCGCTCCAGCCCGACAAACCGCAACTACGGCGCTGGGGCCTGATCCCGAAGCTGGTTTTGCTTGTGCTCGCCGACGTGCTGCGTTCCAACATCGAGGTCGCAAGCATCATCCTGCAAGGCAGGCGAAGACAGTTCAAGTCCGGCTTCGTGATGATCCCGCTTGAACTACGCGACCCGACCGGCCTTGCGGTTCTGGCCTGCATCATTACCAGCACGCCGGGAACGGCATGGGTTGAGTACCATGCAGGCAGCGGACGTTTGCGCATCCATGTCCTTGATCTGGTTGACAAGCAAACATGGGTCGATCTGATCAAGCAGCGCTATGAGGCTCCGTTGTTGGAGATTTTCGAATGAGTGGCGTTATCATTGTCTGGGCCGTCACCATCGCACAGATATTTCTGGTAAGTGCTATGGCCTGCGCGCTGCTGCGCTTGGCTCGCGGGCCGCGCGCCCAAGATCGCGTCCTCGGTTTCGACGCCCTTTACGTCGCTGCGATGCTTTTGGTGCTGACCATAGGCATCCGCACCGGCTCCACGATCTACTTTGAGGCGGCGCTTGTGATCTCGCTTCTCGGCTTCGTATCCACCGTGGCGCTGGCAAAATTCCTCATGCGCGGCGAGGTGATCGAATGAACCCCTTTGCCGACCTTCCGGTCTGGGTTGCCCTGATTGTGGGCTTCTTTCTCATTCTCGGCTCTGGCCTCACCCTCTTGGGCGCGATCGGCCTTGTGAGGTTCGAAAGCTTTTACCAGCGCGTCCACGCGCCGACGCTCGGTACGACATGGGGCGCCGGCGGCATCCTGCTTGCCTCGATGATCTGCTTTTCGGCACTTCAGTCCCGCCCGGTCATGCACGAGGTGCTGATCGCGATCTTCATAATGATCACGACACCGGTTTCGCTGATGCTTCTGGTACGCGCAGTCCTCTACCGCGATCGCATCGAAGGAAAGGACGACGTACCTTCCTTCGAGCCTACACGTGACGCCTCGCAGGAAGCGCCGCCACCGCACGGCAAGGCCTGAGTTCGACGACGTCATTAAGCGTACGGTAGTGGCCGGACGCCCCTTTTCCGCTGCCGGCCCTTGCTGTCTCGTGACAGTCGTCTCAGGCCTGGTCAGTATGCGGATATGATGTATTTCTCAAAACATCATACAATCAAGCCAACGAAATAATTGGAAATTATTGCTTTCATTAGAAAAGAGAAATTGATAGTCTTCGAAGAGCATAGCATTCACAACTAGAACTGGTGTATACATGGGCCTTGCCACGCATGATCCATTCTACTCTCGGCCGTTCTACGGTTGATGTGAAACGCCGTCTTGAAGCATCGAGCGACTTTGGTGAAGCACTTGATGTGCTGATGGAAGTCGTGGCCGAGTTCGGCTTTACGCAAGTGCTGTATGCTTACCAGCCGGTGCCGCCCCGGCTTCCCAATGGCGACTGGTTGCCACTCAAATTGAACGTTCGCAACTTCCCGAAGGGTTGGGAAGACGGTTGGAACAAGTTCATGAAGGTGGACCCTTACTACCGGGCATGTTTTGAAGGGACCCTTCCAATTGACTGGATGCGGGTCCAGACCAGCGAAAACCTCGTCACGGTCCAAAAGGAAGCCTGCTCATACCTGAACGACTTCGGCCTGTCGCGCGGTGTAACTGTTCCGGCCCACCTTCCCTTCGGGCGTTTCGCTGTCATGAGCGCCATCGTGGACCGTCAAAACGTCCAGTGGAATTCCATGCTCGACGAAGTGCGCGAGCCGCTTTTCAGCCTCATGCACGTATTCACGAAGGCCATCTTCGATCTGAAATTCGAAAGCCAGATCGAGATCGTGCGCTGGAACAACCTCACGCCTCGCGAGATTGAATGTCTGCGCTGGGCGGCGGCAGGAAAAACGTCCGAAGAAACATCGATCATCCTCGACAGGTCAATCGAGACGGTCAGGCTCCACATCAAGAACGCCATCGCAAAGCTTGAGGCGACGAACCGCTCTCAAGCCGTGGCCATGGCTATCCGTCTCGGCCTGATCTGATATCGGCCGCTCACTTCAGGCAATCGTTTCCGTTCGTTTCGCCGGTTAGATGGCGAGGTAGCGTTGTGCGACCTCAGGGTCTTCGAGGTCGTCCGGCTGGATCCGGTCGATAAGCTGGCCCTTGTCCATCACAAGGCAATAGTCGGCGACGGAGCGGATCAATTGGAGGTTCTGCTCGACAATCATGATGGTCAGGCCTTGCTCGTCCCTGAGGCGTCGAATGATCGTGCCGATCTCCTGGACGATGTTTGGCTGGATGCCCTCGGAAGGTTCATCGAACAGGATGATCTCCGGCTTGCCGGCCAGTATGCGGCCAATTGCAAGCTGCTGCTGTTCGCCGCCGCTCATCGAGCCTGCAAGCTGGGACAACCGCTTCTCCAGAATGGGGAAGAATGAAAACGCCCGTTTCAAATCCGGTACCGCAGCATTTCCAACGCCGGAGCCGAGACCCAAGTTCGCCGCCACGGTCATGCGGGTAAAGATGCCGCGGCCCTGCGGGACATAGCCTATGCCGAGCCTGGCGCGGGCTGCCGCGCCGAGCTTCGTGATATCGCGACCCTTGTAGGAGATGGAACCGGAGATGGTGGGCAACGCGCCGATGATCGTCTTGATCAGCGTGGTCTTGCCGACGCCATTGCGCCCAATGACCGCGACGATTTCGCCCTGCTTGATGTCGAACGAGACATCATTCACGATCTGGACGGACCCGTACCCCGACTTGAGTGAGGAAACCTGAAGCTGTGTCATAAGACCTTCCTCACTCACAAAGTACCGAGGTAAATGCGCCGCACGTCGGCATCGGCCGCGATTTCATCAAAGCTTCCCTGCGCAAAAAGCTTGCCGTAGTGCAGCACGCTGGTGCGGGCACAAAGATCCCGGATAAAGCCCATGTCGTGCTCAATCACGATCGTGGTGACTTTCTGGGCGTTGAGCTGTCGAATGATCGCGGCGGTCTTTTCCGTCTCTTCCACCGAGAGGCCGGCGGTCGGTTCGTCAAGAAGCAGGATCTCCGGGTCAAAGGCCATCGACATGGCAATGGCAAGCCACTGCTGCTGGCCGTGCGACAGTTCCTTCGCCAAACGGTGTTCGGTCCCGGCAAGGCTGATCTGGGCCAGAAGCGCCTCGACCCGCTCGGGTATCTGGCGTGCGCTGTAGTGACGCCGCAGAGGAATGAACAGGTTCTGGAAAACCGTCAGATCGGCAAAGACCCGGATGTTCTGGAACTTGACCGACAGTCCAAGGCGCGCGCGTCCAAAAGCCGGGACGCGGGTTATGTCGCGTCCCTTGTAGAGAATCTGGCCCGACGTCGGCGTATCCGTCCCCATGAGCATTTTGAAGAACGTGCTCTTTCCCGCGCCGTTAGGCCCCAGGATGCAGTGTATCTCGCCTTCCGTGATCGATAGCGACAACCCGTTCAGGGCGCGCACGCCACCAAAGACCTTGTGAACATCGCGCACTTCAAGAATGGACGGCCCGGCGGGTTCGCTCATTTCGATTTTCGACTGGGCGTTCATGGTGTCCGCTCCACCTTGGGAAGGCTAAAACTATGAGCAGGCGGCTGTGAGTTGATCTTGGTCGTCGCTGCAACCGGCTTGCGGATCAGGCGTCCGATGGCCTGACCAAGGCCGCTCACCACGCCCTCCGGCGCGGCCATCATTGCCACCACGAGGATGCAGCCGAGGACGAGCATGGAAATTTCACCAAGCGTTGAAAGCTCGATCGAAATCCAGTTGAGTGCAACCGTACTCACGATTACCGATGTCAAATCCTTGCGCCCGCCAACCGCCACCCAGATGACGACGAGGATGTTTGCGGCAACGCTGAAGCCATCCGGGTGAATGTAGGTGCCCCACGCCGTATAGAGCGTGCCGGCAAGACCGGCTATCGCCGCGGAAAGGCAGAACACGCCAAGCTGGACAAGACGCACGTCGTAGCCAAAAGTCTCGGCCCGTTCCGGATCTTCCCGCACGGCGACGAGCACGTAGCCGAAGCTCGAATTCACGATCCACCGCAGGCCAAGATAGACCAGGATGCCGACTGCCAGGACGAGCCAGTAGAACTCGCGCCCGCGCCCGTCGAACTCCATGACGCTTTCGCCGAGACCAAGGATAATGTTCGGCAGCGACGGGTCGGAGGCTTTGGCCGGGCTCAGTCCATTCATGCCGCCAAGGTAAGCTGATCCGATGACATAACTCGGGTCTGCAGTCTGTCGCATGAACAGCCCCAGAAGCAGCGAAGTCACCAGCATCAATATGGCGACATACACGCCCTTCAGGCGGCTGTAGAACATCAGAAAGCCGAGCAGCGCGGCGAATATCGCCGGCGCAACCATGCCGGCAAGGATGGCCAGGTCTGTATTGCCGTGGGCTTCGATGAGGTTCATCGCCACGATGCCGTAGGCGTAGCCGCCTATGCAGTAGAACGCCGCCTGCCCGAGGCTCAGTATGCCGCAGTACCCCCAGATCAGGCACAGGCTGAGCGCCAGGATCGAGGAGATGAGGAAGTTGCTGGCGGTGATGATCTGATAGCGCGATCCGAAGAACGGCAGCAGCACGAGCAACACGACCACGACAAGCCAGGCGCACCAGAAGAAGCGGCTGTTGCCGAGTGTTTGCTGGCCGTTGAATGAGCGCAGAAAGCGCACAAATCCATTCGATTGGGTTTGTTGCATGGTTACCTCTGCGTCGCGCGGGTACGGCGTCGTTCAATGAAATCGGAAATGCCGGATGGCATGACGAGGAGCGCGATGAGCGCGGCGGCCATCACCGAGACGTATCCGATATATTCGTTGAATATGTTGGACGCGAATGTCTGGACGGCGGACAGGTAGACGCCGGCATAGGCAAGGCCAAGTATAGGGCTTGCCCCGCCGCCTATCACGACGGTGATGAAGGCCATTGGCGTATAGTTCTGCCCGAAGAAGGGAGAGATGGTTGCGGTCATCGCAAACATCGCCCCTGCGACACCGCCAAGCGCTGAACCAAGACCGAAGGTCAATGTGTACACGCGCCGTGTTTCGATGCCGAGCGCATCTGCCATGGCGGGGTTTTCCATCGTCGCCTGCGCCTGTGCGCCGAGCCTAGTCCAGCGAAAGATCGACCAGACCCCGACAATCAGGCCGAGCGCGACGATGAACATGACGACGCGGTAGACGCCGAAGGCGAACGGGCCGACGCTGAAGCTGCCAAGCGGCGTGGGCATGTTCATGATGGAAGGCCCCAGCAGCAGAAGCGTGCCCTGGCTGATGATGATGCTGACGCCCCACGTGACGACCAGCGACGACAGCAATTGATTGTAGAAGTGGCGAATGACGAGCCGCTCGATGATGATACCGGCCACACCTGCCCCCAACCCGCCGAGCATTACGGCGATTGGCGCGGGAACGCCGGCATGGAAGGCTGTAACGGCGACATAGGCGCCGATCATCATGAGTTCGCCATGCGCCATGTTGATGACGCCCATCATGCCATAGATGATGATCAAGCCAACGCCGGAAAGGAGCAGAAAGCCCAAGTTGTCAAAATACTGGTATATGTAGCTGATAATCTGGCCAAGGATATCCACGAAGACCTCCGCACCGCACTGCCCGGCAAGCTATAGAAGGCGTGCCGACGCGCAAGTCGCCGGCACGCATGAACATCAATGTCAGTTCTTGAAGAAGTCAGCCCACTTGGGGTTGTCCGGCGGCAGGAACTGACGACCGGGGGCTTCCTTGCGCATGTCGACGCCCACATCGGTAAGGAAGGTAGGCTCGCTCACGCCAAGTTCGGTTACGAGTTCAAGTTCGTGGTTGTCGTTGACCTTGAACAGGTAGGTCGGCATTGCGGCGTGATGCTGCGAACCGCGCAGCGTCCACGGGCCGCCGGGCGCATCAGGAATTGATACATCTTCCTCCAGCGCC
This sequence comes from Mesorhizobium sp. FG116, assembly GCF_057809835.1. Taxonomy (NCBI): domain Bacteria; kingdom Pseudomonadati; phylum Pseudomonadota; class Alphaproteobacteria; order Hyphomicrobiales; family Phyllobacteriaceae; genus Mesorhizobium; species Mesorhizobium sp. FG116. The sequence continues at coordinate 96,163 of NZ_JBMDKS010000019.1, read as the reverse complement.
TTGATAACGGCATCCGTATCCGTCGTGCCCGCCTTCTTCCAGGCTTCGGCCATAGCCTTGACCGCGACGTAGCCGAATGCAGCATGTTCGTTCACATAGACAGTATCCGGGAACATTGCGCGGATCTTGCCTGCAAACGCCTTGCTGGCCTCACCAGGAACGTCCTCGATATAGCCTGGGGGAACATACATGTTGGCAAGCGACGGCGGGGCGAAGCGCTTGTGTTCGTAACCGTCCGAAATCGTCACGTTCGACCACATCGGGGTTACCAGACCGGCAGCGCGGGCCTGGGGATAGAACTGCACCTGCTCGGCGCCGACGAGGCAGTGGACCTGGAAGTCAGGCTTGATGCCCTTGATCTTGTCGATGGTGGATTGCCATTGCGACACGCCGAACGGAAAATATTCTTCCATTTCGATCTTGCCGCCATAAAGCCCGGCCGCAACGCGAACCCACTGTCCGATCGCCCGGCAGAAATTGTAGTCCGCGCCGATGAACGTCATCCGCGGGCCCATTTTCTCGATCATGTATTTGAGAGCAGGCAGGACCTGCTGTTCAGGCGTAGGGCCTGAGAAGAACGAGTACTTGTCGGCAATGCCGCCTTCGCCCTGGTTGTTGTGCCAGTAGATGACCTTGTTGCGGACGACTTCCTTGCGGGCAGCCTCACGTTCCGCGCCGGTATAGCCGGCCATCACGACATTGGCCTCGTCTTCGAAGATGCAGCGCTGCGACAATTCCTGGTAGCGCTTCACGTCCGACTGACCGTCATAGGAGACGAGCCTGATCTTCTTCTTGGCGCCATCGACTTCAATGCCGCCCGCATCGTTGATTTCCTGCACTGCGAGACGATAACCGTAGGTCTTGGGCGTGGACATGATGGAGAAGTCGCCCGAAAGATCGTCTACCGTGCAAAGCACGATTTCATCCTGGGCCGCGGCTGGAGTAGCGGCCCAAAAGGACTGAACGCCTGCGATGCAGGCAAGTAATGCTATGGATTTTTTGAGATGGGTGGAAACCAGTTTCATTGTTTATCCCTCTGGTGGCAGGCCATGACCAAAACATGAGAGTTTGTATGTCGACCTACAGAGAGTGTACGGCTGTGATTTCGAGCCTGCCATTACCCTAAGTGGGAGGGTTTTTGATGGCCGGCACTCATCGATCAGGACATGCAAATCCGTGCCATATCCGGGCGATATGGCGATACCCCCGCACTCGGTAGTTCACGGTCTCAACTAAACTATCGGCGCCTGCTCAGCACTTGCGGATAGGGCGCGCCGCCTTGCCAGCCAAGTGCGGACGCACCAGGCTCCAGCACTTGTAGACGGCTTCATGGCAAGCCCATGCCTCCGCTGCAAGAATGCGGCAAATGACGGCATTGCCGATGCGGGTCGCACCTGCGGAAGAAACCTCGCAATTGGAGATTTCTTCTTCGATCTTGCTTTCGATGCCTCGGGGCAGATTGGCGCTTACAGCGATGACGGTCGCCATCTGGGAAGAGCCTCCCCACAGGCGGCGCAGGGCATCCACCTCCTCGACATCCTGCGCAATCAAGCGATCGAGCAGAATTACCTCGCCATCGACACGAACTTCGAACTCGGATTCAAGCGCCTGGAATTTGAATGCCTCGCCTGAACCGTAGTGGACGCGGCCAGCCGCGATCATGTCCGTGGCAAAAAGATGCGATGTGGAGTCGAGGTCGATACGTGTGCGCCTTTCCACTTTCGAATCCGCAAACAGAATGGCTTCGTCCGGTACGTATTCCAGCAACGCATCCTTGCTAACGCCGATGCGGATTTCCTCGCGGGATGTCTCTCCTTGCGGGCACTTGTAGAACTTGCTCGCGGCAGTCGTCGTGATGAGCGCGCGCGTGGATTCTTCCATCGTTGCGTAGAGCTGGGCCGAGTCGCCTTCAACGAAGCCGCCACCGCTGTTTATGGTGAGCAGAAACGGCTGGTCGTCGTTGTCCTGATAGTGGCAGCCTTGCCATTGGTAAGGTATGCGCCAGCTCTTCGGGTCGATTTCAGTCCGGCCGTTACGCTTGATGACATGCAAGTTCATCAAGGCATGCTTGCCAATGGCCCAGTTGCTGTCGGGATAAACGATTTGCATGATGATAAGACCTCAAGCGACTTCAGACATGAGCACGCTGTGCTCGACCCAGGTAATGACGGCTTCAAGCCCGGCGCCTGACTTCATGTTGGTGAAGATGTACGGTTTGCTGCCGCGCATCTTACGGGCATCCCGGTCCATGACCGACAGATCCGCACCGACGTAAGGCGCGATATCCATCTTGTTGATCAGCAGCAGCGGCGAGCGGGTTATTCCAGGTCCACCCTTGCGCGGGATCTTTTCGCCCTCACCGACGTCAATCACATATATGTGGCTGTCTGCAAGCTCGGGGCTGAACGTCGCGGCGAGATTGTCGCCACCGCTTTCGATCAGGATCAGGTCAAGATCAGGAAAGCGTTTGACCAGATTGTTGACCGCCACCAGATTCATTGAGACGTCTTCGCGAATGGCAGTGTGGGGACAGCCACCCGTTTCCACGCCTACGATGCGTTCCAGGTCGATCGCCCCGCTGCGCGCGACAATCTCCGCATCTTCCTGGGTGAATATGTCGTTGGTGATGACCGCCATCGAATAGCGCTTGCCCATCTCTCGACAGAGCTGGATGAGAAGCGTGGTCTTGCCAGAACCGACGGGGCCGGCAATGCCAAGACGGACAGGTTTGCGCATAGGCTGATCCTTTCACACTTCTACGAGATGCATAACCGGGTTTGCAGCCGTTCATGGCGCATCGACGCGATGTCGAGAGTGACGAATGATGACGAGAGATGGCGCAGCTCACGGGTGCGGGCGATTTCCGAACAATGCTCGACCAGCGCGGCCGCGTTCGCGACCATGCGCTGCGCCTCGGTCTGCCCAAGCGGCACCAGTCGCTGGACAACACCGACCAGGCTGGAAAAGCTCGCCCAAAGGAAGCTTGTCACCGCTTCCTTCTCGCTGAAGCCCAGCCCGCATGCCAGTGCACCGTAGACGATGGCGTGATGCCCCTCGCACTCGCCTGCCGCGATTTTTTCGGCAAGCTGGCTGATCTGCGGCAGATCGAAAATATCCTTACCGGATGCAACCAGGGCAGCACCGGTCATGACCGACGCGGCGCGCGTTTCCCGGCTGAGTTTGATCGCGCCCACCTGGCGGTCGATTGCCTCGATGCCTTCCATCTTGTCGAAGACGCAACAACGATAGGCGAGCGCCACAGCTGCAGCATCGCCAGTTGCCAGATTGAAACGGAGCCAGTCGGTGCAGCGCTGCTCCGCATCTGCGGCCTTCAAAATGGTGCCGTCATGCAACCAGGTTTCGAAGCCGTAGGAATGCGTAAAAGCTCCTGTAGGAAAGGCGGCGTTCGTCACTTGCAAAAGTGCCAGTAGCCGATCGCCGCCGTTACTGTTCGAGCCTTCGGTTTGCACCGCGTCCTTAGTGGTTATGGTGGCGGTCCGCATGATGGCCGTCCGCTTCATGATGATGGCTGTGATGGTGATGGGCGCCTGCAGCGCCAAACCGGCGACCGACGAACGGTGCGTGAATGCGCTCGACCGCTATCCCCAGCCGTTGCAGCATCTGCGCTGCAAGCGGGTCATTCGGGGTCAGCACGCCATCTTCACGAAACCGCGCCGGCCGATGGAAATTGCCGAGCTGGTAGCAAGCGGCCCACCATGAAATGGCATCGGACCCGGGCTTGATGAACAGGAGGTCTTCGTCCTTCGCCTTGACGACGATGGCTGTGTCATCGTCAAAGCCCAGCACGTCTCCGTCCTGAAGCTCCGTTCCGCGAGGCAAGGATATGCGGATTTCCCGCCCGGAGCGCGTGGTCGCCGCAAAGTGTGGCGACGCACGTTCATCCGAGGTTAATTCCAGCGGATCGATCTCCTTCGATGCCTTGAGTTCCGATACGTGCCCGATCACGCTGGTAATGATGGTCATGGCATCACCTGAAATAGTACAGCTGCGTCAACGGCAGGGTCTTGGCCGGTTTGACGGTGATCCGCTGGCCATCGACATAGACGTTGTATGTTTCGGGATCGATCTCGATGTTGGGCATGTAGTTGTTGTGGATCATGTCCCGCTTCGAGATCGTGCGGGTCCGCCTTACCGGCATCAGCGTCTGGTGGCTGCGCAGACGACCCTCCAGACCCGCATCGATCGCTGCCTTCGTGACGAAAGAGTAGCTGGTCCGCGACGGGTTGGCCCCAAGCGAGCCGTATTGCGGACGATACTTGAGTGGCTGGCAGGTCATCAGCGAACCGGCCGGATCACCCATCACGGCGTGCGAGATGAAGCCGCCCTTCACGGATGTCTCTGGCTTGGCGATGAACATTTTCGGACGCCACAGCACAAGATCAGCCAGCTTGCCGGGTGCAATCGAACCGACATAGCTGTCCACGCCGAAGGTGATCGCAGGATTGATCGTTACCTTCGCCAGATAGCGCTTGATGCGAAAGTTGTCGTTGCCCACGCCATCTTCAGGCAAGCGCCCGAAGCGCACCTTGTTGACTGCGGCAAGCTGGAAGGCGCGCTGTGCGCTTTCCGCGGCGCGGCCGACGCCCTGGCTGTCGGAGCCGATCATGCTGATGGCACCGAGATCGTGCAGCACGTCTTCGGCACGCATGGTTTCGGCACGTGCACGGCCCTGGATGAAGGCCATGTCCGTCGGCACCTGCTTGTTGAGGTTGTGGCAGGTGATCAACATGTCGATTTCTTCATCGTATGTGTTGATCGAGAACGGATTGGTCGGGTTGGTTGAGCTGGGCAGGCAGTTCGGTTCCATGACGCAGCGCATGATGTCGGGAGCGTTGCCGCCGCCTGCGCCTTCCGCGTGGTAGATGTGCATGACGCGGCCGTTGATGGCCGCCAGTGTGTCTTCGTAGTACCCAGTCTCGTTGAGAGTATCGGCGTGAACCTGGACTTGGAAATCGAGTTCATCGGCTAGGTCCATGCAGGCCTCGATCGACGCAGGCGACGACGACCAGTCTTCGTGGATCTTCAAGCCCGTCGCGCCGCCGATGATGACCTGTTCCTCGATGGAACCCTTGGTCGCGGAATTGCCCTTGCCGAAGTTACCGAAGTTCAGCGGAATATCCGCCATCGCTTCCAGCATTCGATGCAGGTTGAACACACCGGGGCATTCGATGCCCACCGTCTTGGGTCCGGAACCGCCACCGATCACTGTCGTGAAGCCCGCGGCCTGGTATTCGTAAAGCTGCTGGACCGAATCGAAGTGCGGATGGATGTCGATGAAGCCCGGCGTGACGATCATTCCCTCGACCGACAGGATATCGGTGTTCGGCGAAACGATCAGGCCCGGAGTGATGTTCATCGTGTCCGGATTACCGGATTTGCCGACGCCGACGATCAGTCCGTCCTTGATGCCGATGTCGCCTTTTACGACGCCCAGCACAGGATCGATGATGACCGCATTGGTGACCACAAGGTCGAGTGCGCCGTCGCTGGCCTTCCACTTGGAAGCCTGGCCCATGCCGTCGCGGATGGTCTTGCCGCCGCCGAACACCAATTCGTCGCCATAGGTGGTGTAGTCGTGCTCGATCTCCGCAACCAACCCGGTGTCGGCGAGATGGATCTTGTCGCCTTTGGTCGGACCATATTGGACCGCGTATTCAGGTCTCGATAGCTTGATGCTCATGATTGATCTCCCGTATCGTCCCGTTTGCTCTACTTCGTGGCTTTCTTGGATGACTTCGCAAAGCGAGCATCTGGCGGTGTGTTGACGGGAAATCTTTCACCTTCAAAGCAATAGCCATGTTCCTTGAGACGCCGGACCGTTTGCTGCTTGATGATGTCCGAGCGAACCGTGCCATTCGTCATGTTGTTCATGCCGTAAGCTACCTCTCGTCCGGCATAGGTCGTTAGCTGGACCTTGCGGCTCTGGCCGGGTTCGAAGCGCACCGCAGTGCCGCTTGCAATATCGAGATGCATGCCAAATGCCGCTTCGCGGTCGAAGGCCATGGCGCGGTTGCATTCCGCGATATGATAGTGGGCACCGATCTGGATCGGGCGATCGCCTGTGTTGACCATCACCAGTTCGATGGTGCGCCGACCGGCATTGATCTCGATATCGCCATCCGCAAATTCGATCAGGCCGACCTTTGACGGCTCACCGACATCGAATGATTCTGCGGCAATGACGGATTTCGGCAGCGGAGGACGTGACCACTTGGCTGTCATGATTAAACACTCCAGGAAATCTAGTTGGCAAACGAGAGCGACTCGATGACGGCTTGTCGTCAGTCACGAACCGGGTTCATGACGGTGACGAGCTTGGTCCCGTCGGGGAAAAGAGCTTCGACCTGCAGGATAGTCAGCATTTCGGGCACGCCTTCCATGACATGCTCGCGTTTCAGGATGGTTGCTCCGTACTCCATCATGTCCGTCAGCATGGGGATTACGCCCTCGCGTGCGCGCTCCAGAATTTCGTCTGAAATCAGCGCAACAGCCTCGGGATAATTCAGCCGAAGTCCCTTATCCAAACGGCGGCGCGCCATTTCCGCTGCCCCCCAGATTTGAATCCGTTCCTCCTCTCGCAGAGTCAGATGCATGATTGGCTGTCCTTCCGCATGTTAAGTTCAGGCTTGGATCTTCGTTCGGCCAATAATGCCACCGGGCATAAGGCTGTATATCTACCAGTCCGGGTAGGATGGCCGCGGAAAGCGCGTCCTCCGGCTCAAGCGGTCATCGAAATGAAACAAGCGAAATGGCACGCACCGGAGTTGCGCTCAGGCGCTCGATTTCCTGGGGCAGCGCCGCATCGCAGAGCAGGCTGTCACCACATGCCATTCGAAAGCGTTTGGGGCCGTGCCGATAGATAAGCTCCCCTTCCAGCGCGTACAGGAAGCGCAGCCCCTGGTGCTGCGGCATCGGCATTCGTTCAGATGGTTCGGTCAGGTGGACAAACGAAATGTTGGTCGTCTGGCAATCCCACTTCAGGCCAAATGAAGAGGACCCCTGGAACGCGTCGACCCCACCGGAAGCAGCCGGAAAGAAAACCGCCTCCCTCTGCTCCCGATATCCGCAAAGCAGGTCGGTCATGGAAATTCCAAGACTGGAAGCAAGAGCATTGAGAGTCGCCAGTGACGGAGAGACCGTTCCGTTCTCGATACGTGACAACATCCCGAGCGAAATGCCGGCGGCTTTGGCGAGGTCAACTCCATTGAGTTCGTAGCGCCGCCTGTGATCGCGTACAGCCCGCCCGATGGCGACTTGCAGCATGGCATCTTTGTCGAAGCGGCCAGTGGATGCTGATCGCTCATCTCCGCCACCGAGGCCCAATGTATCGATGCGGGCATCGGGTCGGCGGCGTTGCCTGTGTCCGGTGTCGGCCGTGGCCGTGGGCATGGCTTCTGGCGGCGTTGCGATCTTGAGACGGGTCTCCGTATCCATCGGGGGCCTCACTGGTCTGCAACAGTCGGATGCTGGAGTGCCGTCATTGGCCTCTCCGCTTCGGTTTTGACGGCAAATCTCCGGCTGGCACTTCTTGCAAGGCACGGCGAATTGCGAATTCGGGCGTAGCAATCCGTCACCGAGGACTTTGCCGGTCCTTTTGCGACGACACAGAAGCGAAACGGCAAGCACAATTTTCGCGAAGTCTTGTTTGGCGAAAACAGTTCGTCGCTGGCTAAGAATGCAGGCTACGGCAAAGCGATATCGAGGGTTATACCCTGAAAGGGGGAGTAGAGAGCTTGGTCAGAATTGCCGGCCAACACGGCTTCCGGCGCGCAAATCGGTGCGTCGCGAGAACCTCGCCTAGCCGTCTACCGCAAGCAACTGCCTAGGCATCGGTGGCAAAACGGCCGCGCTCAACGCCCGCCCCTCGGACGAAGAGAATCCAAGGCTGCCCGAAACCGGCGTTTCTTCGACGATGCGGCCCTGGTCCATCACCAGCACCCGCGCGCGGAATTTCTCGACCAGCCGCAGATCATGGGTGACAAAGAGGTAGGAGACATTCTTGGTGCGCCTCAGTTCCTCGAAGAGATCGAGCATCTGGATTTGCAGATGCAGGTCGAGGTTCGACACCGCTTCGTCGAGGACGATGAGCTTCGGATCAGGAGCCAGAGCCCGGGCGATGCACACGCGCTGCAACTGGCCGCCGCTCAACTGGTGAGGAAACTTGTTCGCCTCGGCCCAATTCAGTCCGACCGATGAAAGCAGATCTCGGACCCTTTCGGCCGCCGCTTGCCCCGTCAGGCCGCAGAGGTAGTTCAGCGGCTCGGCTACGATATCCTTCACGGTAGAACGCGCATTGACCGCACCGAGCGGGTCCTGGAAAACCATCTGGACGGTTTTGCGCAGGTTCTGCCATCCGGCCTTGTCGAGGGAGGTCAAAGAGCGTCCGCCAAATAGGATGTCGCCCCTGTCCGGCCGTTCCAATCCGACGAGCAGCCTCGCAAGCGTGCTTTTGCCGCATCCGCTGCGCCCAAGCAGGGCAACGGTTTCGCCGGCCGCTATCTCTATCGAAATGTCGTCGAGAACCGGCTTTGCCTTGGTGGCGCCCACCAGCGAAAACGTCCGGTAGGCCTTGGAGATCCCGCGTGCTTCAAGCAGGTTCATGCCGCGACCTCGCTCCGGTTGTAGAGGGAAAGGTGAGCTTCAACGAGCCTTTGCGTTATGACGTGGCGGGGCCGCAGGAAAATGTCTGTGACCGGCGCGGTCTCGACTATGCGCCCGCCATCCATCACCGCCACCCTGTCGGCCAACCTCGCCACGACCCCCATATCGTGGGTTACGAGGAGAATGCCGAGACGCCGCTCCCGTTTCAGATGATCGAGAAGGTCGAGAATTTCCCGCTGCACGATGAGATCGAGATCGGTGGTGGGCTCGTCGGCAAAGAGAAACGGGGCTTCTGTCGCAAGCGCCAACGCAATCATCATGCGCTGGAGCATGCCCCCGCTCATTTCGAAAGAATGCAGGCGAAGCAGCCGTTCCGGCTCATCAAGGCCGGACGCTTTCATTGCGCGCAAGATACGCTGGTCCCCTTCCGCCGTTGAGATGCCAAGCGCCGAAAGGGTTTCCCGCGCATGCTCCTGCATGGTTCGCACCGGATTGAAGGCGCTGCGCGGGTTCTGCATGATCGTTGCAATGTGTCTCGCCCGCAACTTGGAGCGCTGCAAAACCGAACCATCGATCGATACCGAACCGGCTATCATCCGGGTGCCGGGCGGCAGGACATCCAGACTTGCGGCGCAGGTCAGGGACTTTCCCGATCCGCTCGCGCCGATCAATGCCAGCACCTCGCCAGTGCTCAGCGTGAATGACACATTGTCCACCAGCACCAATGGCGAGCCATGCCGCGTGGTTTCAACGGAGATTCCTTCGATTGCAAGCGTCGAACTGGTCAATGTCCGTGCTCCGCGCATAGATGAGGATCGAGTCTGTCGCGGATGGCGTCACCAAGTATGTTGAATGCCATCACACTGAAAAATAGTGCCAGCCCGGGCCAGAATACGAGCAGCGGCTCGGTCCAGACATACTGGCGGGCATCGCTGATCATCACGCCCCATTCCGGAGTTGGCGCGGTCACGCCCAGTCCAAGGAACGACAGGCCCGACACATGCAGCATCATGTGGCCGATATCGAGCGTCGCCAGCACCAGCAATTGCGACAGTGTTGCCGGCAACAGGTGCTTGATAAACACCTGCACACGGGTTGCGCCGGCAAGCCTCGATGCGAGGATGAAATCGCGATGCTTCAGCGACAGCACGATGCCGCGAACAATGCGCGCGTACCATGCCCAGTGTGACAGCGCGATTGCCACGATGACGTTCACAAGACCGGTTCCCAGCATGCCGACCATGAACAGCGCGAGGACCAGCGTCGGGAATGTCAGGAAAACATCCGTGAAACGCATGATGATCTGATCGGTCCGCCCGCCGATAAAACCCGACGCACCGCCAACCAGTATCCCAAGCCCCAGTATCAGGACCAGACATAGTGCCACTGAACCCAGGGAAACGCGGGAGCCTACGATGAGACGCGAAAGGATGTCGCGGCCAAGGTGGTCGGTGCCCAGCCAATGTTCCGCATTCGGCGATTGAAGACGACCGACGAGGTTCGTGGCGTTGGGGTCGTACGGAGCCAACCAATGCCCTGCGACGGCACAGATCACGAGAACCGCGATAATGCCGAGAGCGACCTTCGTCGGCCAGTTCAGCTTCACCCCAAGCCATTGCGGGGCAATTGTGCGTTCAATAGCCAGATCACTCATTGGACACCCTCCGCGGAAAGCCGGATGCGCGGGTCAGCCCAGGCATAGACGATGTCGACGATGAGGTTGCAGATCACGAATATGCCCACCATCAACAATGTGAAACACTGGATAACCGGATAGTCGCGATTGAAAATTGCCGACACGGCGAAGCGCCCGACACCGGGCCATCCAAAAATGCTCTCGATGATGAGCGTGCCGCCGATCAGTTCGCCAATGTGCATCCCGGTCGCGGTGATGATCGGCAAAAGTGCATTTCGAAGCACATGCGAGCGTTCGACGGAGATCTCGGAAAGCCCTCTAAGACGAGCATAAGTCACGTGTCGCTGCCCCTTGACCTCCAGCATGCTGGCCCGCAGCAACCGTGCATTGATGCACAGCGACATCAACGAGATCGCAAATGCCGGCATCACGATGTGGGTCCAACCACCCATGCCCATCGGAGGCAGCCAGCCCAGATAGACCGAGAACACAAGAACAAGCAGGAATCCCAGCCAGAAGTTCGGCATCGAGACACCGAAAAAGGCCAACAGGCGAACGGCTTGATCGGGAAAACGATCACGGTAGCGAGCAGCCCACATTCCAAGCGGGAAGGAAATGCCCAGTGTCAGGACCAACGCAACGCCTGCCAACTGGAGCGTCGCAGGGAGATAGTAGAGAAGGTCCGGCAGCACCGGCCGCTGGGTAGCGTATGAATTTCCGAAGTCCAGATGAAGTGCCCGCCACAGCCAATCCAGGTACTGGGCTGCGATGGGCTGGTCGAGGCCCAGCATCCGCCGGGCCTCCTCCAAAGCTTGTGGCGTCGGAGGAACGCGCGAAAGGCGCAGGTAGTCCATCGCGGGGTCGCTGGGGCCAAGCCTGAGAAGCAGGAATATCACCAGCGAAGCGGCAAGCAGCAGCGGCACCAGAAGGATGAGCCGGCGCAGTGTGAACGCCAACATTGGTTACATCCCCTTGGGGTGGATTTTCTCGAACGGAATTTCGCTGGACATGGCCCCGAACGGGATTGGACCAAGTTCCGGCCGGGCGACTGCGATGGCCGTTACATAGGTAAGCGGCAGATAGACCGCCTCGTCATGCAGCCGCGTCATGATGCCCCGATACATGTCCTGCCTTTGCTTTTCATCGGTGGAGACCAGCACCTTGCCAATCATCGCATCGATCTCGGCCTTGTCCGGCAGGCCAAGCTGCGCCTGGTAATCGGCATGGGAGGGAACACGCATCGAACTGACAAACGCATGGGGATCGTACGGAGCACCCCAGGTGCGATTGAAGATCATGCCGAAGCGCCCGTCATTCTGGCGCGCGTCGATGCTGCTTTCTTCCTCGCCAACGAGAGCGACCTCAATACCCACTTTTGCGAGGTCGGCCTGAACGATCTCGGCCATCGATTTCGACACGGCATCGGTCCCGACATAGCAAAGCTCGATCGAAAGGCGCTGACCGTCACGGCTACGCACGGTGGCCCCCGACTCCAGTTTCCAACCGGCCTTTTCCAGCAATTCGGCTGCCAACGCCGGATCATACGAATAAGGCTTCAGGCCGATATCGGCATAGGGCACGTTCGGCGCAAACAAGGTGTCTGCGCGCTTTTCCGTTCCATAAAGAACCGTGGCAATCATCGTATCCTTGTCGACGGCATGGTTTATGGCCTGGCGAACGGCCAGGTCTTTGGTGGGCTCACGATTGGTGTTCAGGGCTAGCGCATTTGTCTCCATCGGGTTGGACAACTCCGCCGTGAGCGTGCCCATCTCCTTGAAGCGGTGGAACGTATCTGGAGATATCTGTCCGCCAACGCCGTAGATCAGGTCGATCTCGCCGGTCTCGAAGGCGATGGCGCGGGTATTCGGGTCGGGAATGAGCTTGACCTCGATCTCGTCGTAAGCCGGTTTTTCGCCCCAATAATTCTCGTTCTGGGCAAAGACATCCTTCTCACCCAAGCGCGTCTCGACCCGTTTCCAGGGACCGGTACCGATCGGCGCGTTAATGCCGTCCTTGGTTCCCCCATTTTCAAACTGAGAGGGCGCGACGAAACGGAACGGTCGGGCAAGCGAGAGTTCCTGCAACAGCGGATAGTACGGGTCGTTGAGCGTCAGCCGCACATGAAGGTCGTCCACCACCTCCGCAGAGACGATCTGGTTTGCGAGTTCCAGCCAATCGTGCTGGGCCCGGTTGGCCAGCACAGCGTTTACGTTGGCAACGACGGCCGCGGCATTGAAGGGGTCGCCATTGGAGAATTTGACATTCGGGCGCAACGCAAACGTATAGATACGGCCATCGTCCGAAGCCTCCCATGACGCAGCCAGCCATGGAATGACCGTTCCGTTGGCCTGGTATTTGACCAACGGCTCATAGACCATCGCTTGCGCGAACATCTGGTTCGGGCTGTACAGATGCGGGTTGAGCGGACCGACATTGGAAGGCCATGAGAACTTGAGCGTATCGGCAAACGCGCCGTTGATCGTGAGGCAAGCCACAGCTGCCGCTGCCCAGAAATATCGGGATACTCGCATTCCACTCCCTCCCAAAAGTCAGAAACGCAACCCAGGCCATAGTATGATATTTTTGAAATATCGTCATACCCCGAACGGGTAGGTTCCGGGTGAAAACATTGACACCGTGTCAAAGCGGCGGTTGCTGCAGTGGCCGTCTATCCGACAACAAATGCCGCCGATCTATTCACGCTGCGCGCACGAAAGCCGTTCCACGCGATGCCGGATCCGGAATATTCCGTCCGAGGCACTTGAACTGAACGCATCGAACGCCTTCACTGAGGCAAGCGCCGTTTTCGAAATGGCTGGTACCAATCACGATCTGGAGGAACATGTGCAGCGCATTACCGTAACCCTGGACGATGATCTGGTGGCCGAAATTGACGAGATCATCCGGACCAGAGGTTACCAGAACCGCTCGGAGGCCATTCGCGACCTGACCCGCTCCGGCTTGAAGGAAGCGATACTGGATGCATCCGGCGCGGAGGATTGCGTCGCGGCCGTTGTCTATGTTTTCGACCATTCCGCACGTGACCTGTCGAAGCGGCTCGTGGGGACGTTCCACGACAACCACCAGCTTGTCCTTTCGACACTTCACGTCCATCTGGATCACGATCATTGCATGGAAGCGACTGTCCTGAAGGGCAAATCCGCTCAGGTCCAGGCAGTCGCAAATCAGATCATTGCCGAAAGAGGCGTGCGCCATGGACGTCTCATCATGATCCCGGCCGAACTCGAGGCCGAGATGCATGATCACGACGGAGAAACCCCACATTCCCACATCAAGATCAAGTAAGCGGCCGCCCGACCGGACTTGCCATCATCGCGCCGGATTGGCCGAGCCGTCCGGTCGCCTCTCAATCAAGAAAACGACCAGGTTTCCGTCGCGCTCGGTGCTTTCGATGCGGTCCCCGGTCTCGTTGACGAGATTGGGAATATCAATGATTGCCAGCGGGTCCGTACAATGAACTTCCAACCGGTCGCCCGGGGCGACAGCGTTCAAGGCTTTGCGGGTCTTTAAAGCCGGTAGTGGGCATTTCAACCCGGTGAGATCAAGCTTGGTCGTTATCATGGCTGGAAAATATTCTTTGCTCTGGAGGAGCGCCAAGTACAATCACCCGGCTCCTGCCGATGTTGGGTACTTAGAAAAATTTCGCAGGATTTTCAAACCGCTTCCCAAGCACAGGCCAAAGCGCTAGGGACGACGGGAAGAGGCACGACACACGCGATGCGTTATGCGGTTCACCCTGTTTTCGACCCCCCGCAACACGCCGTCTCGAACGCCGGTCCGGCAGAGTGAATTGATGCTTGGCGGGCGTGCCCAGGGCAAGCGGCTCGTCACGCCTTCTGGCGAAAGGCGGATCATTTTCGACCGGTATGCTTGGAGCGCCGAAAACGCACCGTGGCGACCCACGCGCAAGGACGCCGAACATGACCACTGACCCTTTGCAGACGCTGGGCGTCATATTGGCTGGTGGACTGGCGCGTCGCATGGGCGGCGGCGACAAGCCGATGCGTGAGATTGGCGGGCGCTCCATACTCGATCACGTCATCGAGCGGTTTTCACCGCAATGCGACCGCCTGATCCTGAACGCCAATGGCGATCCAGCCCGCTTTGCTTCTTTCGGTTTTCCAGTCGTGGCCGATACGATTGCGGACTATCCGGGGCCGCTGGCGGGCGTTCTCGCTGCACTGGACTGGGCCGCGGCAAACCAGCCACAAATCCAGTGGGTGGCGAGCGTTGCCGGCGATTGTCCGTTTCTGCCGCGGGATCTGGTCGCACGCTTCCACGGTGCCCGGTTGAAGGACGATGCCCAACTCGTCGTAGCGGCCTCGGCAGGCCGCTCTCATCCGGTGATCGGTCTTTGGAGCGTTGCCTTGCGCGATGAGCTTCGGCATGCGCTAGTCGAGGAAGGCATGCGCAAGGTGAGCCAGTGGGCCGCCCGCTACAAACTTGCAACCGTGACCTGGCCGGCGGAACCGGTCGATCCGTTCTTCAACGCCAACACGGTCGAGGATTTGTCCGAAGCCGAGCGGCTGGAGAAACTGGCCGATAGCTGATCAGCCGTTGCAGGCAAAGGAAGTTGCCGCAGCCTATAAGCGCTCCCACTATCACGATTGCGGAAGCAACCTTGTCCCTTCCGAGCCGACCCCGCTTTCATCAATCGGCTACGGGGACACGCGGATCGATCGGCCGGATCATGCGGCACCCGAGCGCGTCTTCACACCAAGCTGCGACCGACAGCAGTTCGGCCTCGCGATAAGGCGGCGCGACGATCTGCAGCCCAACCGGCAGGCCAGCCGCTGTGAAGCCGCAGGGGATGGCGATCGACGGACAGCCGGTGATGGTGATGGCGTAGCCGAGCACGAGCCAGTCGAGATAACTCGCCAGATCGCGACCGGCGATGCGCCCAACATAACGCTCCTCGACGGGGAAGGCGGCGACCGGTGCCGCCGCTGCGATGAGGAAGCCGTGCTGCTCGAGCAGGCCGAGCAGAGCAGCGCGGCTGTGCGCCTGACCGCGCACTGCGGCGGCGATGTCGGCACTGGTAAGCTTCAGGCCCTGCTCGATGTTCCAGATCACCTCAGGCTTGAGTTGGCCCCGCTCGGGTCCGTTGATCAGTTCACCCCGAGCAGATGCGAACTGGTGGGCACGAAGCGTGCGGAACGCATTCTCCGCAGCCGAAAGATCGGGCGCGGCTTCGGCGACGGTTGCACCCAAATGTTCCAACCGGCGCACAGCTTCGATGACCACCCCAGCAATCTCCGGCTCGATGTCGGCAACGCCGAGGTCAACCGAGAAGGCGACACGCTGCGGCTTGCGCGGCTGCCGTGCCGCAGCGGCGAAATCGGTCGCCGCCAACGGTCGCGACAGCGGGTCGCGCGCATCGAAGCGGGTCATCGCCTGGAGCCCAAGGCCGGCATCAGCGACGCTGCGCGCTAGCGGGCCGATCACCGACAGCGTCTGCCCCGGCACGCCGCCCGGCCCCTGCGGCACGATGCCGGGACTCGGCCGCAGGCCGACAATGCCGCAGAAGGCAGCCGGATAGCGCACAGAACAGGCGAAGTCGGAGCCCTGCGCAATCGCCGCCATGCCGGTAGCCACCGCCACCGCCGCCCCGCCCGACGAACCGGCGGGCGACAGGCGGGTGTCCCACGGGTTGCGGGTCACACCGAACACATCGTTGAAGGTGTTGGCACCGGCCTCGAATTCGGGCGTGTTCGACTTGGCGAAGACGACGCCGCCCGAAGCCTCCAGCGCCTCGACGAGGAAATCCGACCGGTCTGGCACCGCGTCGGCATAGACGCGCGAGCCGAAGGTGGTGCGCACGCCGGCAACCGCGTAGGAATCCTTGATTGGCAACGGCAGTCCGCCAAGCGTCGATCCAGACAGGTCGCCGGCCTCGCCGAGCCGCCGGCGAGCGCGGTCGAAACAGAGGGTCGGAAGGGCGTTGACCACCGGGTTCACCGCCGCCACCCGCTCCTGCGTTGCGGTGAGCAGATCGAAGGGGCTGATCTCGCCCGCGCGCAACAGGCTTGCCATGGTGACCGCGTCTTCGGCCCAAAGCGGCTGCCCCATCTCAATGCTCCTTCATCGTGCCGGTGCTGGCTGGTAAATCATCGATTTAGTGGATAGCTTGTCTACAGGACGAACAATCGGCAGACGGTTTCCATGGCCAAGAAGACAGCGACTGAAGAACGGACGGAAACCCTGCAGGCAATCGACTACGGCGTAGAAAAGCCGACGGCGATGGATGCACGCTCGTCCGAAGCCAAGCAGGGGCTTGAGCGCTCCTTCGCGGTGCTCGACCTGATAGCGGCGCGACCGTGCCGCGTGGTCGACGTCATGCGCGACATGAACCTTCCCTGGGCGACGGCGCACCGCACCGTGAAGAAGCTCGAGAAAGCGCAGTTCCTGATGCTCAACCCCGAGACCTCCCACTACGAGATCGGGCCGCGCATGTGGCATCTGGGCTCGGCCTATCTTGCCAACAACAAGATGCTGAAATCGGCAATCTCCTACCTCGCCCGCGACCGCGACATCCGTGGCGTCGACGTGCAGGTGGTCGAGCGCATCGGCAGCTTCTCCGTCGTCATCCATGCCGAGAAGCGACAACTGCAGGAGATATCGAAGGCGCAGTACGGCTACCACATCCCGCTCCACGCCGGTTCGAAAGGTCTGGTGCTGCTGGCACATGAGACGCCCGAATTCGTTGCCGCCTATTGCGCCGAGCCGCTCGAACCGCTCACGACGCTGACCATCACCGACCCTGCCGTGCTGCGCCAGCGCCTCGACGAGGTGCGCAAGGCCGGATTTGCGCAGACCGAGGGCGACGTGCAGAGCTTCACCGGCTCCATCGCTGCGCCGGTCTTCGGCAGCAAGGGCACGGTGGTGGGCTGCATTAGCTTCGTCTATCTCAAGAAGGTGGCGCGCGATCAGGCCCTGATGGACGGGCTCAAGGAAGCGCTGCTGCTGATGACGCACACGCTCTCGATCGAGCTCGGCTGGCATCCCTGACCGGCCGCTTCAGGCCGGTCGATCCTTGCGGTCCTGATACGAGCCCTGCAAGTTCGTGAAGGTCTGCTCCAGCACGTCGACGATGATTGCGATCGATTTCTGACCCATCTCGGCCGTAGCCACCGTCGGGTCGCCGAATATCGCCGCATGGCCGGCACCCGGGCGCGGCCGCCGCGCATAGGTGCGCGTCGGGTTGGTCGGTGCGACGAGATCCCAGCCGACGGGGCCGTATTTCGCGCCCTTCAGCCGGTCCATCTTCACCAATTCGGGCCGTGTCGCCAGCTGGAAGGACGCTTCCAGCTCGCAGCCATGACCCATGCCGCCGACGACCGACTTGCGCAGCGCATGGATCTTGTCGGCCGCTGGTTCCCAGTAGCTGACGGCCGAGACCTTGAAGTCGTGGTCGCCATCGAGCTGGTCGATCATGTGGCGCGCCACCTGGTCGTTGGCGGTGCCGCTCGGGCGGTTGCCGTTGAGCAGGATGATGTGGTTGAAGCCCTGTTTGACCAAGGCCGCACCGATCTCAAACAACATGAGTTGGTAGGTCGGGATCGACAACGAGATCGTCCCGGGGAAATGCTCGAAAGTCATCGACACGCCATAGGCGACCGGCGGCGCCACGATCGCGTCGATGCGCTTGGCGAGCAACACGGCGATGTGGTCGACCTGGTGCGTGTCGGTGTCGACGGGCATGTGCGGGCCGTGCGCCTCGGTAGCGCCGGTCGGCACGATCACGGCTCTGCCGGCGGCGATCGCGTCTGCGATCTCCATCTGGGTCATGTAGGACATACGGCGTTCCATGATCGTCTCCCTGGCACTATGGCGCTCTGCGCCTTTGTCGGCTTGCTTTCGTGTCGAAGGCGCCTCCATCGGGAAGCGCCCTCGTCGTCCGTCCCTCGCCTACTCCGCAGCCTGGGGGAAGGATGCCCCCTCGCCGACGGCGTTCCAGCCCTCGTCCGGGTCCGTCCAGTTGTCCGGATAGCGGACCATGCCCTTGGCCTTCATGGCGCGGAAAGTTTCGCCACGGTCGAACATCGGCGGAATGCCGCGCTCCTTGCGCAGCTTCTCGCGCCGCGCCTGGGTCTGGGCGGCGTCGTGGGTCCACTGACGGCCCTTGAGCGTGACGACGACGCCGTAGTTGTCGCGTGCACTCTGCTCAGAGATCAGGCCGCATTGCAGGTCA
Source organism: Mesorhizobium sp. FG116 (assembly GCF_057809835.1). Taxonomy (NCBI): domain Bacteria; kingdom Pseudomonadati; phylum Pseudomonadota; class Alphaproteobacteria; order Hyphomicrobiales; family Phyllobacteriaceae; genus Mesorhizobium; species Mesorhizobium sp. FG116. The sequence continues at coordinate 77,693 of NZ_JBMDKS010000019.1, read as the reverse complement.
TAGACCACCTTGTCGGCCTCGCGCGCCAGCGGGTCGCCCCAACCGCCGCCGCCGGTGGTAACAACACGCACCGAGGCGCCGGGCTTGACCACGACCGTATCGGACATGCCGGGATGGATCGTTTCGTCGCCGTTCTCGATCACCGACACCTGGTAGATCTGACCGGTCTGGCCGCCGTTGACACCGTAGCAGCCAAGGATCGAGCGGTCGGCATTGGAGATCAGCCGGCATTCGTCCAGCGCGCGGATCTTCTTGTCGTAGCCGAAGCCACCGCGGCGGAAGCCGGCCCCGCCGGAATCCTCCTTGAGCGCAAGCTGCTCGACCATGATCGGGTATCGCGTCTCGGAGAACTCGGCCGGCAGGTTGCGTGAGTTCGGCACGATGTGGACGACGTCCGAACCGTCGGCCCACGGCCGCCCCGGGCCACCGCCACCGAGAACCTCGCGGAACAGGAAGAAGTCGTCGCGGTTCCGTCCGCCGGTCAGGCCCCAGATACGGATCGTCTCGTGGTCGGCCGGCATACGCCCGTCCGTTGCCTTCGAAAGACACGCGGCGAACACGCCGAGCGAGCGCAGCATCAGGAAGAAGCGCATGCCCGTCGGCTTGCCGAAGGTCGGCGTGATCAGCGTGCCCTTCTGCGGGAACACCACATCGATGACGTCCAGCACGCCTTCGTTGGAATCGATCTCGGCGGCACGCTCCGGCGAAGCCGCCAGCGAGCGCAGCACCGGCGCGAGCCACTTGCGGAAATAGCGGCCTTCGACCTCGTCCAGCGACCAGTTGATCGGTCCCTTGGCCTCCGGATCGGTGCCGTTGAAGTCGAGCACGATCTTGTCGGCGGTCTTGGTCATGGTGAGGCGGAGCGCGTGGATCTTGCCGTCCTCGACGCCGTCAGCCTCGATATAATCCTCGTAGTGATAGACGCCATCCTTGATCTTAGGCAGAATTTCGCGCCTGAAGATTTCGGCCGCGTTCTTCAGGATCTGCTCGAAGGCGGCTTCCAGCGTTTCGACACCATAGCGCTCGGCCAGCGAGACGATGCGGCGCGAACCAAGCTTGCAGGCACCGATCTCGGCGTCGAGGTCGCCGGCAAGGTGATCCTCCAGGCGCGAATTGCGGGTGATGATGCGGAAGGCGGCCTCGTTGAGCACGCCGCGCTCATAGAGCTTGATCGGCGGAATCAGCACGCCCTCCATCCAGCTATCGGTGGCGTGCACCGGCAAGCTGCCCGGCACAGCACCGCCGATGTCGTCGTGATGGCCAAACACCTGGCTGAAGCCGATGAGCCTGTCCTCGTGGAAGATCGGCACTGTGGTGCACAGATCCGGCACATGGCCAATGCCGCCACAGGAATTATAAGGGTCATTCCAGAAGAACACGTCGCCGGGGAAGATTTTGTCCTCGCCGAAATACTCGAACACCGGCTCGACGATCGCCGAATAGGATCGGCCGGTCAGTTTGCGGCCTTTCGCATCGAACAGCGCGACCCGATAGTCGTGCTGATCGCGGATCATCGGCGAGCGCGCGGTGCGCTCCACTGCCGCCTCGATCTCCAATTCGGCAGCACGGATGGTTCCGTGGATGACTTCCAGCTCAATCGGGCCGAGCTTCGCTTTCTTCTGGCTGCTCACGACTGCGTCTCCCTGGCGGTGAGAATGAGGTTGCGGTAGCGGTCGGCCGTGCAGGTCCAGCCGCCGGGGACGACGACGGTCGACCCGTATTCCTGGACGATGGCAGGTCCCGGGATCGCCTGGCCGGCGACGAGTTCCGTGCGCTCGTAAAGTGGGCTGTCCACCCAGCCAGCACCCTTCCAGTAGACCTTGCGCGAACCGAACGGCTTCGCCACCTGCCCAGACTTCTCGCTGGCATTGATCTGCGGGCGGTTCTGCACGCCGACGGCGCGAACCCGCAGGTTCACCAGTTCGACGTCCTGTTCGCCCTCATAGTGGAAGCCGAACGACTCGTCGTGGACGCGATGGAAGTCCTTCCATATGTGCGCCACCGCAGCCTCGCCAGAAACGGCTTCCGGAGCGGTGACCTGCACCTCGTGGCCCTCGCCGAAATAGCGCACGTCGGCGACGTACTCGATCTTGATGTCGGCATCGGCAATGCCTTCGGCACGGATATCGCGTCGGCCCTCATCGGCGAGCGCATTCCAGGCCGAGACGATCTCGGCAACATCGGCCGACGACTGCCGCCGCACCATGGTGCGGATGTAGTCGCGGCGCACGTCGGAGACATGCAAGCCGAGCGCGCAGAGATTGCCCGGATCGGGCGGCGAGATGACGGTCTGCATGCCGAGGAAATCGGCTACCTCGGTTGCGAACAGGCCACCGGCGCCACCGAAGGCGACCATGGCGTAGTTGCCGGGATCGCGGCCGCGTGAGGTGGTGACCTTGCGGATACCGAACACCTGGTTGACCGCGGCAATCTCCAGTACGCCGGCGGCAACCTCTTCCGCGCTCATGTTGTGATGGCGGCCGAGCGCCTCATAGGCCTTCTTTGCCGATGCGAGGTCGAGCTGGATCTCGCCGCCGATCAGCGCGGTAGGCAGGCGGCCGAGCACGATCGCCGCGTCGGTAACGGTCGGCTGCGTGCCGCCGCGACCGTAGCAGATCGGCCCCGGATCGGCACCCGCACTCTGCGGGCCAACCTTCAGGCTGCCATAGGGGTCCGTCCAGGCGATCGAGCCGCCGCCCGAGCCGACGGTTACGATGTCGAGCATCGGCGTCTTGACCGGATAGTGCTCGATCATCGATTCCGACGTGTACATCGGCATCTGCTTCTCGATGATGGAGATATCTGTCGAGGTGCCGCCGACGTCGGAGGTGAGGATGTTGTCGTAGCCGGCCAGCGTCGCCATGTGGATGGCGCCGAGAATGCCGGCGGCCGGACCTGAGAGAAGCATGGTCACAGGCTTCTCACCGGCCGTCGAGTGCTTCACCACGCCGCCGTTCGACTGCATGATGAGGAAGGGGATATCGCCGGACTGGGAGCGCAGCCGGTCGGCCGCGCTTTGCAGGTAGGTCTTGCAATAGGGCTTCACGAGCACGTCGACCAGCGTGGTCATGGCGCGCTCGTATTCGCGGTACTCCGGCAACACGATCGAGGAGAGCGATACGAAGACGCCCGGGAAATGCTTCTCGATCAGCGCACCGATGCGCCGTTCGTGCTCATCATTGGCATAGGAGTGCAGCAGGCACACGCCGATGCACTTGACACCGTCCTCGACGAGCTCGCGCACCGCCTTCAGCGTCTCTTCCTCGTCGATCGGCTCGATCTCGCTGCCGTCGAACTTCATCCGGCCGGGCACTTCGCGCACCAGGTGCAGCGGCACCAGCCGCGGCGGCTTCACCCAGAAGAAGGAGTTGCCGTAGCCATCGGGCACCGACTGGCGCGCGATCTCGATCATGTGGCGGAAACCGCGTGTCACCAGCAGGCCGAGACCGGCGAACTTGTGCTCGAGCACGGCATTGGTCGCAACCGTCGAGCCATGCAGCAGCATGGCGAGGTCTTTCGGCTCAGCGCCGACCTTCTCCAAAACCTTGCGGACGCCGTCGAGCAGGCCGACGCTCGGGTCGCTCGGTGTCGATGGCGTCTTGATCGCAGTGATCGTTCCTGTGCGTTGGTCGATCGCCACCACATCGGTGAACGTCCCGCCCGTGTCGATGGCTACCCTGACATTCATTGCGCTCTCCAAATATCCACTATACGGATACGACATTCATTTACCGCATATCATATTCGCGTGGCAAGCGGTTTTTTGGATCGGCCAAAGACAATCCGGTTCGTTGGTCGCCCCTGCGCTACAGAGGCCTGCCACGGGCGTTCGGAACTGGCCTCCGATGCATGAAAAAGTCGCTTGGAAAGCGTTACAGCGCCGCCGGCTGGAGCGCGGGTCGGCGCTCCCACATGTCGAGCGCGACCATCACTTCCGCGGCAGCAAGGGCAGCGATGACAGCAGGCCGCTTGTCCTTCACCGCGTCGCCACCAATCGGGGAGACGAGGCGGCGGAAACCGGCTTCGGTGCCGCCGCCGCTTTTCAGGAACCAGCTCCGAAAGGTTGCCCGCTTGGTCTTCGAGCCGATCATGCCGACATAGGCGGCTTCGCCGTGCTTGAGCGCCTCTGCTGCAATCAGGAAATCCAAAGCGTGGTCGTGCGTCAGGATGACGAAGGCGGCACCGGCCGGCGCCTCGCGGACGACCGCCTCCGGAACCGGCGTGAGCGCCGACGCAACGCCCATCGGGATGTCTTCGAGCGCCGAGGCACGCGTCTCCACGATGGTCACTCGCACCGGCAGCAGCGCCAGTGTTCGGGCCATGGCGTTGCCGACATGTCCGCCGCCAAAGAGATAGACGTGCGGCATGCGGCTATCCAGCGCCTCGGCCTGATCGACGAGGCGGGCTGCGAGTGCGTGGCCGGCAGGGCGTAACGCGATGCGGACCCGCCCGCCGCAGCACTGTCCGATCTCAGGCCCCAGCGCCAGATCAAGTTCGACGGGGGCAGACGAGGCGAAAGGCCGGCGCAGCATCTCGCGGGCCTTGTCCATCGCAATATATTCCAGGTGTCCGCCGCCGATGGTTCCGTGCACAGCGTCCCTCGCGACGAGCATATAGGCACCCGTCTCGCGCGGCGTGGAGCCGGCGACGCCGACGACCTCGACCATCACGGCTTCGCCCGCCCGGTCGAGAAAATCCTTCAAAGGATTTGCGCTTGTCGCCATCCTGTCTGATCCATGACGCTATTCGCGCGCCGCGACGAAAATCAGCCCTCTTGCGCCAGGCGCCTGCGCAGCCCGTCGCACGCCATCAGGATCCGTTCCGGTGTCGCAGGCGCGTCGAGATCGGGGCAGAAGCGATAGTCCCCGACACTGGCCACCGCGTCGGTCAGCGCGTTGAAAACGCTGATCGCCAGGTTGAACGGCGGCTCGCCGATCGCCTTCGAACGGTAGACCGTGTTCTCGCGATTACGGCTCCAGTCGACCAGGCGCATGTTCAGCTCCTTCGGCCGGTCGCTGCACACCGGGATCTTGTAGGTCGAGGGTGCGTGGGTCCTCAACCGACCGCGGTCGTCCCAGACCAGCTCCTCGCTGGTGACCCAACCCATGCCCTGGACGAATCCTCCCTCGAGCTGGCCCATGTCGATGGCAGGATTGAGCGACTTGCCGACGTCATGGACGATGTCGACGCGCAACACCCGGTTCTCGCCTGTCAGCGTATCAATCGCCACTTCTACCACGGCGGTGCCATAGCAGCAGTAGTGATAGGCCCGACCCTTCATCGTCACCGGATCGACGGCGATGTCGGGATTGCGGTAGTATCCGAATGCCGACAATGAGATCAGGTTCTCGTAGGCCTGTTTCACCAATGCATCGAACGGGATCAGCTGGTTTCCGACGCGCACCCTGTTAGGCTCGAAAACGATCTGCTCCTCGCCGACCTTGTAGTGCTCGGCGGCGAAGTCGATCAGCCGCGTCTTGATCGCCCGCGCCGCGATCTGGGCAGCGGCGCCATTCATGTCGGTGCCCGACGAGGCGGCGGTCGCCGTGGTGTTCGGCACCTTGTCGGTTACCGTGGCGGTGATCTTGATCCGATCGACGTCGACCTGGAATTCCTCGGCGACGACTTGCGCCACCTTGATGAACAGCCCCTGCCCCATCTCGGTCCCGCCATGGTTGAGATGGATGCTGCCGTCCTGGTAGATGTGCACCAGTGCGCCGGCCTGGTTGAGGAATCGGGCCGAGAAGCCGACCGGATATTTGAGCGGCATCAGCGCGATGCCGCGCTTGATGATGCGGCTTTCCCGGTTGAACGCGACAACTGCCTGCCGGCGGGCGGCGAAATCCGAGACTTCCAGCGCCTCGTCGACAATGCGCGGCAGGATATTGTCCTTGAGGACCCAGTCATAAGGGGTGACGTTGCGCTCGCTTTCGCCATAGAGATTGGCCATGCGGACATCGAAAGGCTGCTTGTCGAGCGCATAGGCGATCTCGTCCATCACCCGCTCGATCACCAGATTGCCCTGCGGCGAGCCGAAGCCGCGAAAGGCTGTATTCGACTGCGTGTTGGTGCGGCAGGCATAGCCCGTCAGGCGCGCGGCCGGCAGAAAATAAGCGTTGTCGCAGTTGTAGATCGTGCGCTGCAGCACCGGGCGCGATTGGTCATGCGAATAGCCGGCGCGCTGCATGGCAACGATATCGATGCCGAGGATGCGGCCGTCGCCGTCAAAGCCGACATCGTAGTCGAAGCAGAAATCATGCCGCTTGCCGGTCATCACCATGTCGTCGTCGCGATCGAGCCGCACCTTCGCCGGTCGCCGCGTCCTGACCGCCACAATGGCAGCGATTGCCGCGAACTGGGTCGCGCCGGTCTCCTTGCCACCGAACGCACCACCCATGCGTCGTACCTCGATCGTCACCGCATTAGCGTCGCGGCCTAGCACGCGGGCGACCATGTGCTGCACGGCAGAGGGGTCCTGCGTGGCGCAATGGATGTAGACGTCGCCGTCCTCGCGGATCAGGGCGAGGCTTGCCTGCCCCTCGAGGTAGAAGTGTTCTTGCCCGCCAACTTCGATGCTGCCCTTGGCGCGATGCGGCGCGGCTGCCAGCGCAGCCTCCCAGTCGCCCTGCACCAGTCGCATCGGCTCACCCAGGAACGAGCTGTGCTCCATTGCCTGCCGAACGGTAAGGATGGGCTCCAGGTCCTCGTACTCGACCACGGCCAACCGGGCTGCCTCGCGCGCATTGGCGACGGTATCGGCCGCCACCGCGAAGATCGGCTGGCCGAAATAGACCACCGTATCGACAGCGAACACCGGCTCGTCGCCGCAATGCGCATGGCCGAAATCGTTATCGCCGGGCACGTCCGCAGCCGTCAGCACCACCGACACACCGGGCGCGCGGCGCACAGCTTCGACGTCGAGCTTCACGAGCCGCGCATGGGCGCGCTGGCTCTGCGCGATGAAGACGTGGAGCAGATCGCGCGGCTCGGGCAGGTCGTCGACATACTGCGCCAGGCCGGTGACATGCTTGAACGCCGAATCGTGGATGATGCGCTGGTGCACGCCTCCCCTGATCGTCTCGTCGGTTGGAGATTTTTCGAGCACCTCAGGCATGGGCCAGACACCATTCGTCAGGGATCTGCGTGTCGCCGGCTCCCCCCATCTCCAGGAAGCTGCGCCACAAAAGATTGGTCGCTACCGTCATGCGGTAGGCTGCGCTGGCGCGCATGTCGCTGATCGGCGCGAAATCTTCCGCCATCGCATCCTGCGCCATGCGGATTGCCGGCTCGCCCCAGACTTGACCGAGCAGGCTCTGCTCGGTGGCCGTCGCCCGCTTCGGCGTGGCGGCCATGCCGCCATAGGCCAGCCGCACCGCTGCTACCCGGCCGTCCTCGACTTCGACATAGTGGGCAGCGCAGACCGCCGAGATATCCTCGTCGCGCCGCTTCGACACCTTGTGCACGCGAAACAGCGCACCGGCAGGCGGCAGCGGAACACGGACTGCCTCCACGAATTCGCCGGGCTCACGGTCCTGCTTCTGGTAGGCGAGGAAATAGTCCTGCAAGGCAATCACGCGCTGCCGGTCGCCTTTGCGCAGGACGATCTCGGCACCAAGCGCGATAAGGGCCGGCGGCAGGTCGCCAATCGGCGAGCCGTTGGCGATGTTGCCGCACAGCGTGCCTGTGTTGCGGATCTGCGCAGAGGCGAAGCGGCGCATCAAAAGGCCCAGCTCCGGTATGTGCCGAGACAAAGCGAGCGCCGCAGCATTCAGCGAGACGCCGGCACCGAACGCCAGCACGCCGTCAGCAAGCTTGGTGGCACGCAACGCCTCGATGCCCAGCACGGAGATGATGACCGGCAGCTTGCGGTGCTGCTTGGTGACCCACAGACCGACGTCGGTGCCGCCGGCCAGGATGGTCGCGTCGGGATGCTCCATAAGCAACTGCGCCAACCGTTCGGTAGTCGCAGGCGCGAAGAACCGCATGCCGCCGTGCTCGATCGCCACGTCCTGCCCGTCGTCCAGACCTGAAAGCCGTTCCACGGTGACGGCACTGTCCTGCGCAAAGCGGTCGTTGCGGTCGCGGCCGGTCAGGCTGGATGCGGCCTCAACGATGGTGCCGTAGCCGGTGCAGCGGCACAGATTGCCCGACAGCGTGTCGTCCAGCGCCACGCGCGTGAGCTGCTGGCCGTTGGCCCAGGCCGAAAACAGCGACATGACGAAGCCAGGCGTGCAGAAGCCGCATTGCGAACCGTTCGACGTTGCGATGGCCTCCTGCACCGGGTGCAACTCGCCGCCCTGGGCGAGATCCTCGACAGTGATGAGCTGCTTGCCGTCCAGAGTTCCAAGGAACTGGATGCAGGAATTGACCGCGCGGTAGCGCATGGCGCCGTCCTGCAACTCGCCCACCACCACCGTGCAGGCACCGCAGTCGCCCTCGGCGCAGCCCTCCTTGGTGCCGCAACGCCGTTCCGTGCCGCGCAGATAGTCGAGCACGGTGGTCGTCGGCGCAAAGCCTGCGAGTTCCCGCATTTCCCTGCCGAGCAGGAAACGGATGGAGTTACGCAATTTCCAGCTCCCAGCCCCGCGGGGCAATGCCCGTCACCGCGCTGTCCATGTACTTCCCTCCACGCCGCCGACCAGTCTGCCGCCCTTGATGTGGCAGCGCCTGCCGGGCACGTTGCGGAACATGTCGACGAGGTTGGCCGCGCTGTGCACCACCAGGTCGGCGCGGCAGCCGACATCGACGCCATGGCCCTCGATGCCAAGCAAGCGAGCCGGCCGAGAGGTCGTCATGTCGAAGGCTTCGCGCACGTCCGTGTCGGTACGCATGCCGGTGCTAAGGCACGTCATATAGGCGGTGTCCACTGGGTCCATGCGATTGAAGCGGAACCAGATGTCGTACATGTTGTCGGCGCCGGCGCTGACGTTGACGCCGGCCGCCAGCAACTCCCTTGCGCGCGAAGAGCCGCGATTGACCGGGGTGACGCCGTTGCCGCCGAGCATCTGCAGGTTGGCGATCGGAAGGATAATGACGCTGATGCCCGCTTGCACGACCTTGTCGATGACGCGTGCCGCCTCGTCGTCGGGATAGACCGCCAGTGCGCAGCAGTGATCGGCCGTCGCACGCCCCTGCATGCCGCGCTCGATCACCATGTCGGCCAGCATCTCCAGCGTCTTGAAATGCGGCAGGTCGGTGTAGTCGCAATGCATGTCGACGTTCGCGTCGAATTCCTCGGCAATGTCGAGGATCGTCCGGACATGGGTCTTCTGGTCCTCGACATTGGCCTCGAACTCCGGCAGGCCGCCGACCAGCCTAATACCCATGCGCAGCGCTTCCCTGAGAAGATCCGGCGCCTTGGGATCGGTGACAATGCCTTCCTGCGGGAATGCGACGATCTCGACGTCGATCAGGCCGCTGAAGCGCTCGCGTGCCCGCATCACGCCTTCCAGTGAGACCAGACCGGTGGCGAAATCGACGTCCACCTGAGAGCGGATCGCGCCCAGCCCTTGCGCCACCGCGAGGTCGAGGGCTTTACAGACGCGCGCCTCGACGTCGGCGACGGTGAAATTGGCCTTTGCCTCGCGCGCCCGGGCGAATGCCTCGCTATAGGTCAGCGCGCCGACATAATCGCGCGACAGAACCTTATCGAGGTGGAAATGCGGATCGACGAAGCTCGTCGTCACCAGCCCGCCCTTCGCATCGATGCGGCGCGCAGCCGAGGAGGCGGACACCTTGCCGATCTCGACGATTCTGCCGCCCGCGATGCCGATGTCGAAGCGCCCTTCTCGGTCGAGCAGGCGGGCATCGGTGACAAGCAGGTCGAGCAGCGCGGGTCCGCCGGGTTGCGATTGGTCGCTCATTGAAGTCACTCCGTTCATTTCACGACCCGAGATAGGCGGCGATCACTTTTGGATCGCTGCGCACCTGCTGCGGCGTTCCCGACGAGATGATCTTGCCCTCTGCCAGCACGATCACGCGGTCACACACATTCATGATGACATTGAGGTCGTGATCGATGAGCACGATGCCGCAGCCGCGTTGGTCGCGGATTCGCTGCAGCACCTCGACGATGTCCTGCGATTCGCCGTGGTTCAGCCCCGCTGTCGGCTCATCGACCAGCAGGAACTCCAGCCTGCCGGCGATTGCCCGGGCGATCTCCAGCCGTCGCTGCATGCCGTAGGACAGCTCCGAGGCGATGCGGTCGCGATACTGGCCGAAATTCAGCGCGTCGAGCGCGATCTGCGCATTCTCCCGCCGGTCGCCCTTGTCCAGCCAGGCCGAGGCGACTTCGACCGTCTCCATGACCGTGAAGGACGGGAACAGGCGGATGTTCTGGAAGGTGCGGCGGATGCCGAGCCGCGCGGCTTCGCGCAGCGACACCTTCGACCATTGCCGGTCACCCATGCGAAAATTGCCATTCGTCGGCGTGAACACGCCCGACAGGACGTTCAGGAACGTCGTCTTGCCCGAGCCGTTCGGCCCGATCAGGCCGACGATCTCACCCTTGCGGAGTTCCATGTCGACACCGTCGAGGGCTGTCACCCCCTTGAACTTCATGACGACGTCATTGGCTTGAAGATGCATCTTTTATGATACCGTTGGACCCGGGCAGTTCCGGCGGGAAAACCCGGCGAACTGCGTGAAATGCGAAACTGGAGCATTGCCGGCGGTTAGGTATTCCGGCAATGCCCGAAGTGGGATAGCGGACGATGGAGCTGCGAAGGCCCTCGCCCGCAATGCGTCACTTCACCGGAGGAAACTTTTCCGGGAAGCCGGTCGACAGGGTGATGAACTTCTTGTTGTCGAGGTCGAACTTCACCAGCGCGTAGTCCTTCTTCGGGATGCCTTTGCCGATCGGGCTGTCCTTGTAGGTAATCAGGCCGGTGGCCCCGTGGACGTTGTCCAGATTGTGCAGCGCATCGCGAACCGCAGGCCCGTCCGTGCTACCAGCCGCTTCCACTGCTGCGGCGACTGCAATCACCAGATCGTAGCCGAGCGCGGTCTGCAGCGAGTCCGGATCGGCACCGAACTTCGCACGATATTCCTCCTCGAACTTCGAGAAGGTCGAGCCAGGCGAACGGTCGCCGCCATAGGTTGCCATCACCGACAGGGCGAGTTGCTTGCCCGCGTCGAAGATCACCGGCGTGTCGTTGCCATCGACCAAAAGCAGCGGCTTGGTGTTGCCCAGCCGCTCCATGTCCTTGAGGAAGGCCGTGCTGTCCGACGGGAAGGCGTTGGACATGATGACGTCGGCATCGGAATCGACCATCTTCGTCGCGGTGACACGATAGGAGCTGTCGCCGAGCGTATAGAAGGCCTGGCCGACAATCTCGCCGCCGAGTTCCTTGAAGCGTTCCTCGAAGGCGTTGGCGAGCGTGTGGGTGTAGCCCTCGCTCTTGGACTTCAGCGTGAAAGCCTTCTTGTAGCCCTGTGCGGCGGCGTATTCGGCAAGGAAAGCACCCTGCGTCAGGCTGCCCGGCACATTGAGGAAGCCGTAGCCGTCCGGCACCTGGCTCGGCCCGGCGGCGTCCGCGCCGCAACTGCTCATCACCGGCAGCGAGGCCTTGGCCGCCATCTGCGCGCCCGGCAGCGAGACGTCGGTGTCGCAGGTGGTGACGATGAAATTGGCGCCGGCGGCGATCAGCTCCTGGACGACGGTTGCGCCGAGCATCGGGTCCGACTTCATGTCGCGCCGGTCGAGCTCGATCTTCATCTTGCCGCCGATGCCGCCCTTGCCGTTGATCTCGTCGATGGCGACTTCCATGCCTTTGGCCAGCGGCTCGTCGACGAAGGACAGGTAGTTGGATTTATCGGACGCCCAGCCAATCTTGTAGGTGTCTGCGGCGTGGGCGGCGAGCGACCACGCCATCATGGCTGTTGCTGCGGCGAGCCCGATGCCGGCTCGTTTGATTATGGATGCGGTGCTGTTCTTCATTGTCGGTTCCCCTTGCGTTTTTATGTGGACGAATGAATGCACTTGCTCTTCAGGCGTGGTTCTCCTCCGTGCGAGCGGACGCCTGCGGTTTCTGCCGAAGCTGCCAGCGCTGGAGCAGTTCCTCGATCTCCCAGCGGCTAACCAGTCCCTGGGGCCTGATCGTCAGCGTTGCGACGATCATCAGCGCAAGCACAGCCGTGGTAAGCCCCGGTGCCTCGCTGAGATTGATGCTGCCGATCGAAAAGCCGTTCTCCAAGCGGCGCAGCACCTCCGTCAGGATGGTGATGAGCGCGGCGCCAGCCACCGCGCCGGTGATCGATCTGCCGCCGACGATGACCATGGTGACCAGCACGAACGTCAACTCGAAATGGAATGCCTTGGGCAGGATGGCGCCGATGTAGTGCGCATAGAGAGCGCCCGCGATTGCCGCACCTGCGGCGCTGGCTACCCACATCACATAGCGGCTGTTGAGGATGTCGACGCCGGCGGCCTGGCCCGCGATGGGGTCGTCGGCGCAGGCGCGCAGCCCGAGCCCGGTGTTGGAATCACGCAGCAGACGGGCCACGACTATGGTCAGCGCCAGCAGCGCCACGCACCAGCCAAGCGTCGTGTATTCGGGAATGCCGCTGAAAGCTTTCGAGCCGCGGGTCAACTGCTCGGCATTCGACAGCAGCGTATAGACGATGACCATGAAGCCGAGCGTCGCCACCGCCGCGGCCGCCCCGCTCAACCGCACGAAGACACGCCCGATCGCGGCAGCAACAGCCACCGCGATCACCGTGCCGATCAGCATCGCCGGCAGGAAGCTGATCTGGGCTTCGCGGATAAAGGCCGGCGCATCCGGAATACCGATCGCCTTGATTGCCGGGTCGGCGGTAAACAGTGCCGACCCGTAGGCGCCGAGCGCCATGAAGCCGACATGGCCGAAGGAAATGTTGCCGGAATTGCCGGCATAGGTCTGCAGCGAGATCGCGGCGATGACGTTGATAAGGAACACCATCAGGATGCGCATGTCGGTCGTCGAACCGGCCAGCGCCACGATCGCGACGATCGCCAGCAAGATGGCCAGCAGCAGCGCCGAGCCGACGAGTGACTGCTTCCACCATTTTCCGGAAAGCATGTTCATACCCGCTGCTCCGCAGTCAGACGCACGCCGAAAATTCCGCCCGGGCGCCAGCGCAGGATGACGATGGCGATAAGGAAGACGATGGCGTCGAGATAAGGGCTGAAATTGTCCGACAGGAGCGCGTCCGAACCGACCTCGAGGAAGGCCAGCAAGAAGCCGCCGACGATCGCCGCAGGCAGGCTGCCAAGACCGCCGATTACGCAGGCGATGAAGCCCTTCAGCATCGGCTCGAAGCCCGAACTCGGCACGACGTTTGGTACGGTCGCGAAGTAGAACAGCGCCGCGATGCCTGCCAGCATGCCCGACAGCACGAAAGCGCCGACGAACAGAGCGTTGGCCTTCACACCCATCAGCCGCGTCGTCTGGAAATCGTCGGCGGCGGAGCGCAGCGCGAGGCCGATGACGGTCTTGCGCAGGAACAGCGTCAGGCCGAACACGATCGTCGCGGTGATGAGGATGATAGCGATGTCCAGCCACTGCACCCGCATGCCGCCGATGCGAAACGAGGCATCGACGAAGGCGGGCAGCTCGATGCCCTTCGGCCTTGCGCCGAAGGTGAGCAGGAAAATGCTCTGCAGCGCCACCGAGACGGCAAAGGAGGTCATCAACAGCGTCAGCGGCTGTGCGTTTCGAAGTCGCCGGTAGGCGACGCGTTCGAGGATCAATGCTGCGACAACGGACGCCGCGATTGCCGCGATCACCGCCAGCACCCAGTTCCAGCCGGAGGCAAGCGTCATGTAGAGTGTAAAGCCGGCCGTCGTCATCAGCTCGCCATGGGCGAAGTTCGCCAGGCGCAGGATGCTGAACAGGATGGCGACGCCGAGCGCCACCAGGGCATAAATCGACCCAAGCGACAGGGCGTTGATGAATTGCTGAAAGGCAAGCTGCATTAGGCGTGCTCCCGCTCGCCGAGATAGGCTTTCTCGAGTGTGGTTGCGTTGATGGTGCCGGCGGCGCCCGAAAGCTCGAGCCTGCCCTGGGCCAGCACATAGGCGCGGTCCGCGATCGACAGGGCCCGCTCGGCGTTCTGCTCGACCAGCAGGATGGTGACCTTGCGCCGCTTCAGTTCGGCGATGATCTCGAAGATGGTGTTGACGATGATGGGCGCGAGGCCGAGCGACGGCTCGTCGAGCAGCAAAAGCTTCGGTCGGGCCAGAAGGGCGCGCGCGATTGCAACCTGCTGCTGCTCGCCACCCGACAGCAGCCCCGCCTGCTCGTGGGCGCGGCGGCGGGTGATCGGAAACATGTCCTCCAGCGCCTGCCTCTCCCGGTCGAACTCGGCGGTGGACAGCGCAGCCGCGCCGAGCCGCAGGTTCTCGCGCACGGTCATGTTGGAGAACAGCCGCCTGCCTTCCGGCACCAGCGCAAGGCCGGAACGGATGATCGCCTCGGTCGGCTTGCGCGTGATGTCCTCGCCGGCGAAGACCAGCCGGCCGCCACTGCGCGGCGCGAGCCCGACGATGGCATTGAGCGTGCTCGACTTGCCGGCTCCGTTGGCGCCGAGGAGAACGACGGTTTCGCCTTCCGAGATCTCCATATCGAGCTGCCGCACGGCATGCACCGTGCCGTAGGACACCGACAGGCCAGCGATCGAAAGGATAGCGCCCTGCGTGGCCATGAACCTCGTATCTCCCCTCGTTTTTATCTGGATACCGACCGGGGTCTATATCCACTATACGGATACTATATCCTAAAAAGTAACACGTGCCTACCCTGCCCGCAAGCGGGAATCGGGCTCCCTGTCGCGACATTTCAACGATGGGACGGAGTGGCGGAAACCAGCGAAGACCAGACCTGAATTCTTCCCTCTCAGGAATGCATCGCTTTGCTTTCCCGATGAACAAAGGCTTGCCCTGATTGCGTCGGCATCTGACGGCAAACTCTGACATTCGCTTATCGGGGGCAATGAAAGGTGTCGCCTGTTCGCCAGCGTGGACAGGTCGGTCGAACGAGGACGGCGCTGCATGACATAAGCTGGTGTGCCGGCGTCCCGCCTCTCGCGTGCCGCAATCAACCAAGTAGAACAGAGGGCTACCAGCGCCATTATCCGAAGCGGGCCATCGCCTTCCAACTCCACCAAGCGTCCTGCTTGCGTACAGTCATAATTTGGATATAGAGTTCATTATATGGATATAAAGACCGGTAAAATGCTTACGGCCGTCAACGCAACGATCTGGCAAGCGGGATCCTGATGTCTTTTCTCGGCGACATGCTGGCTGCCATCACCGAACGTGGCAAGGCGCTGGTCGATTTCAACGCCATCCCACAGGCGGCAACACCGATCGAGCAGATGACCGCGCTGTGCGCGAGCCTCCTCTCATCACGCGGTGAAGCCGGTGCGTTGGCCAGGGCAGCCGAGATCCTTGGACGGTACCGCGACATGGACGCAGCCATGCGGCCGGCGTTCTTCCGGATATTGCTCGACGAATTCGGCCCCGACATGGAGCCGCTGATCGCAGCAGCACGGCGCTTCGCCTCCGCTCCCGACGAGCGCGCGGCCGAAGCTCTGCACCATCTGTCGGAGCCGCGCCGGCAGAATCTCTTCCGCCTGCTCAACCAGACTTCGCGCGGCACGGCCGAGCTCATCGGCATGCGGGCAGACCTGCTGGCGCTGTTGCCCGACAACCGCGACCTCGATCCGGTCGACAAGGATTTCCAGCACCTGTTCCGATCCTGGTTCAATCGTGGCTTCCTGGAACTGCGCCGCATCGACTGGGATACGCCGGCGGCGATCCTCGAACGCATCATCCGCTACGAGGCGGTGCACGAGATCGAGGACTGGCACGATCTGCGCCGGCGCATCGACCCGCCCGACCGGCGGCTTTACGCTTTCTTCCACCCCCGCCTGCGCGACGAGCCGCTGATCTTTGTTGAAGTGGCGCTGGCCAAGACCGCAGCCTCGTCAATCGACGCCATCCTAAGTCCAGACCGCAAGGTGATCCAGGCCGCGCAGGCCGACACGGCCGTGTTCTACTCGATCTCGGATTGCCAGCCCGGCTTGCGCGGCATTTCCTTCGGCAACTTCCTCATCAAGCAAGTGGTCGAGGAACTGCGCAACGAACTGCCGCAACTCACCCGCTTCGTCACGCTGTCGCCGGTGCCGCTTTTCACCCGCTGGCTGGCCAGACAGGACGCCGGCCGGCTTGGCATCGAGGCGGCTGCGCGGCCCGGCTGGTGGAAAAGCCCGGAGACCGCTGCAGCACTGGAGGAGAAGCTTGCGCCGCTGGCCGCTTGGTATCTCACCGGCCCGCGCGACGCTTCGGGCCGCCTGCCAGATCCGGTCGCCCGCTTCCATCTCGGCAACGGCGCACGGCTGGAGCGCATCAATTTCCTGGCCAACACCGGCAATGCCGGCATGGCTTCGTCGCACGGGATCATGGTCAACTATCTTTACAAACTTGACGAGATAGAGCGCAATCATGAGGCCTATGCTTCGGGTCAGCCGGTCGCCGTGTCAGCCGCGGTGCGCCGGCTTGCAACGACCGGCGGGCGGCTGGTCGAATCAGCGATTATCGAGGGGATGAAGTCATGAACGGCAACCTGTTCGCCACCATGGAGGCCGCGATCGCCGATCCGGCGCGGCCGTTCATGCAGGCCGATGGCCGCAAGTCGCTGTCTTACGCGGACATGCTGGCGGCCTCGGCGCGCTATGCCAATCTTCTGGCTTCGCTGGGCGTGAAGCCGGGCGATCGGGTGGCGGTGCAGACCGGCAAGCATGTCGACAGCATCTGGCTCTATCTCGGCTGCCTGCGGGCAGGCGCTGTCTACCTGCCGCTCAATCCGGCCTACACACCGGCCGAGGTAAGCTACTTCGTCGGCGACGCCGAGCCTGCGCTGTTGGTGTGCGAGCCGGCCAGCCTCACCACGCTGCGCGCCGCACTTGGCGCGGCGGTGGGGCGCATCGAGACGCTGGACGCGGCCGGCACCGGCACGCTGCAACAGCTTGCCGGCGACATGCCTACGAACTTCGCCACCGTCGAGACCCGTTCGGATGATCTCGCCGCGATCCTCTATACCTCCGGCACGACGGGCCGCTCGAAGGGCGCGATGATCACTCACGAGAACCTGCGCTCCAACGCGCTCGCCCTCGTCGAGAGCTGGCGCTTCAGCGCCCGCGACGTTCTCCTGCACGCGCTGCCGATCTTTCACACGCACGGACTGTTCGTCGCCATCAACACAGTGATGCTGTCGGGTGCGTCGATGATCTACCTGCCGAAGTTCGACATCGACGCGGTGATGTCGGCCCTGCCGCGCGCCACCACGATGATGGGTGTGCCGACCTTCTACACGAGGTTGCTTGCCGACAGCCGGTTCGACCGCGCGGCCGCCAGCCACATGCGGCTGTTCGTGTCGGGCTCGGCGCCCTTGTCGGCGGAGACGCATCGCGCCTTCACTGCGCTGACCGGCCACGCCATCCTCGAACGCTACGGCATGACCGAGACCAACATGATCACTTCCAACCCCTATGACGGAGAACGCCGGCCGGGCGCTGTCGGCTTCGCCCTGCCGGGTATCACTGTGCGCATCGCCGATCCGGAGACCGGGACGCCGCTGCCGCAGGGCGAGGTCGGCGTCATCGAGCTCAAGGGACCGAACGTCTTTTCCGGCTATTGGCGCATGCCGGAGAAGACGGCGCAGGAATTCCGCCCCGACGGCTTCTTCATCACCGGCGATCTCGGCTACATCGACCCTGACGGCTATTTCACCATCTCCGGCCGCGCCAAGGACCTGATCATCTCGGGCGGCTTCAATGTCTATCCAGCCGAGGTCGAGAACGCGCTCGACGCGCTTGCATCGATCGGAGAGTCAGCGGTGATCGGCCTTCCGCATGCCGATTTCGGTGAGGCGGTGACGGCGGTGGTTACGGCACGCCCCGGCCGCACCATCGACGAGGCTGCAATTCGCGGCGAACTCGAAAGCGTGCTGGCCAAGTTCAAGATCCCGAAGCGCGTTCTGGTCAAGGACGCTCTGCCCCGCAACGCCATGGGAAAAATCCAGAAAAATGCGCTGCGCGAGGAATTCGCCGCGCTGTACGCGGGCTGAACGGAGAGTTCGACACTCCACCAAATCAAACCGACATCCGAGCCAAATATCTTGATGACGGCCATCGACCACTACCCGGCTGGTTTCCGGTCATTGATTTCAAGTCGTTACAGTTGATGGGGCGGCCGGGTTGAAAACTTGTTTGAAGATGATACTTTTCTAATAGAAAGATTTGACACTGGGCAGCCACGCTTGATCTAGCCGGACCCATTCACGCGGAACGAACGCGGGAAATCGGCAAAGGAGTTTCAGCGTGAATTTCAGCCCAAGGATGCAGAGCCGGATCCACGGCTTCGCGCTCGCTGAACCCCTGAACGGACGCATATGGAACGACATCGTCGCGGATGTCTGGACTGTGAAATGCGCCCACGATGCCCATGGCTACTATGTCTCCCCCGATCCGAGGTTGTTCGTAGCGCTTGAACTGGACGAAGGCGCCGCCTTCGAAATAGGTATCGTCGACACCACAACCGTCGCCAGACACCGGACGCCGCTTTCCATGAGCTTTGTGCCTGCTTCCGTTGCCGTGGACGGCAAGGCGCTCAACTTGAAGCGTATCAAGCACCTCGATCTCCATTTCTCGGAGTCCGCCCTGACGCGGAAGTTCGGCAAGGCGCTTTCTCGCGACCGGTTGCTCGATCCGAAGCTAAATTTCCTCGATAGCCAGATGAGCGCGCTTACCACGGCCATAGCCGACGAATGCACCAATCCGAATCCGCTTCACGATCTCTACGGAGAAAACCTGGTAACCGCCCTCTTCGCGCTTCTGTTCGACATCAGACAAGACAGCGGCAATCGCAGGCCTGCACTCTCGCGCCGCCAGTTGAAAATCGTCACCGACTATATGGAAACGCACTGCCTGGAGCCGATCCGGCTGCGCGATCTGGCAGCGCTCGCCGACCTGTCGGAAACATATTTCAGCCACGCCTTCAAATCCTCGACCGGCGTGCCGCCGCACCGTTGGCAAATGCAGGCGCGCATTCGCAAGGTCCAGCAGATGTTGACGCTCGACACCCTGACACTAACCGAGATCGCTTCTGTAGCGGGCTTCTCGGACCAGGCGCATTTCACCAGGGTGTTCAAAAAGGTGGTTGGCCTGACACCTGCTGATTGGCGCCGCGACTACGCGCGCGGTGCGTGACATTTCTGCATCAAATTAGTTGGAACGCAGCCAAACCGCCAAAAACGCGCAATTGCGCGAAGAAACATGCAATCCCCGCTTTAAAACTTGATGTAACCGGTCATGTTATACGCGACCCATCGCTTCATGCCGGGACGCAGGGGACAAGCAGGGGTGTACACGATGATTGGAGTTGGCGGGTTCCGGGCATTTTTGGCCGGCAGCGTGGCGGCAGCGGCATTGCTGCAGCCGGTAATGGCAAACGCACAACAAGGCGGGACCGTCGAACTCGGCGAGGTTGTCGTCGAAGGCCAGGCCGGTGGAACCGAGAACGGCACGGGCGTTGGCACGGTCAAAGGCGTTGTCGCCAAGAAGACCCGCACCGGCTCTAAAACCGCGACAGAGCTGAAAGAAATCCCGCAGTCTGTTTCGGTGGTAGGCAAGGAGCAGATGTACCTGCAAAGCCCGCAGAAGGTCGATGAGGCGCTCCGCTACGTGCCGGGCGTCAACCCTTCGACCTTCGGCACGGACGCCGATACGGACTGGCTATTCGTACGCGGCTTCCAGGCCGACCAGACGGGCATCTTCCTGGACGGCCTGTCGTTCTACCAGACAGGCTTCGGCACCTTCCTGATGGACCCGTTCTTCCTTGAGCGCATCGAGGTCGTCAAAGGCCCCTCCTCGGCTCTCTACGGCGGTGGCAATCCAGGCGGCTTCGTAAACTATGTCAGCAAGCGCCCCGGCGAACGGCATCGCTATGTTGAAACCGGCGTGAACAGCTTCGGCAACGGCTATGTCGGCTTCGACATCGGCGACGAGGCAAGCCCCGACGGTGTTTTCAGCTACCGCGTGAACGGAAAGATTTCAGGCGGCTCCTGGGAAACCGACCAGTCGAAGGACCTGCGCGGCATGATCGCGCCGAGCTTCAAGTGGCAGCCCGATGACGCCACCAGCCTGACCGTTCTGGCGTCGTTCGGCAAAACCGATCTCACACACACAAGCACCGGCTTCCTGCCATACTATGGAACGGTCGTTGATGCGCCCGGCGGCATAAGGATTCCGCGCGACTTCTTCTACGGTGAGAAGGATGTGGAACTCTACGACCGCACGCAGGCAATGATCGGTTACGAATTCTCCCATACGTTCGACAACGGCTGGACCGTACGCCAAAATCTGCGTTACGCGACCGTCTCACTCGATGAAGACGGCATGTATGGCAACGCGTGGAGCGGAAGCCTTACCGGCTCACTGCTGCCGCGGTACCGGTTCGGCCATGACACCACGGTCAATACGTTCACCGTAGACAATCAGCTCGAGGGCGGTTTCCAAACAGGCGGGCTCGACCACACGCTGATACTGGGCCTCGACTACAGGTACTACAATATCGACGAAGTCCAGACGTTCGGAGGCGGTACAGATATCGATGTACTCAATCCGGTCTACGGCGTTCCGCAGGCGCCAGCTCCGCTGTGGTCTGACAGCGACCTTACACTCAATCAGGTTGGCATCTATGCACAGGATCAGATCCGGTTCGGCGATGGCTGGATCGCGACACTGAATGGCCGCTACGATATCGCCTCGACCAACCTCGACAATCGCATCGCCAGCACCGAGACGAAGGCCGACGCGGGCAAGTTTTCCGGCCGTGCCGGCATCGCCTACGAATTCGACAATGGCCTGACACCCTATCTGAGCTACTCGACCTCGTTCAGCCCAACGCTGACACCGGACGGCCTGGGCGGACTGGTGGATCCAGAAACGGCGCAGCAATGGGAGGCCGGCATAAAATGCGCTCCCACTGGTTTCGATGGCCTGTTTTCCTTGGCTGTTTTCGACCTGACCAGACAGAACGTCGCCTCGACTTCGCCTAGCAATCCGTTGGTCACCCAGGCAATCGGCGAAGTCAATGTGCGCGGCATAGAGCTTGGCGTGCAGGCAAATCTGACGGATGGCTGGAAGGTGCTCGGCGGCTTGACCTATCTCGATGCCGAGGTAACGAAGGCGGTTGGTACCTGGGATGCCGTGGCAGTTGGCCTGACGCCGATCCAGATTCCAGACCTTACGGCCTCGCTCTGGCTGGACTACACGGTCAGGAGTGGCGCGCTCGAAGGTCTCGGCGTGGGTGCTGGCGTCCGATATGTGGGCGAATCGTGGGCGGACCGCACCAATACGCTTGAGGTGCCGGACGTGGCCTTGATCGACGCGGCCATCCGCTACGACCACGACAACTGGGGGGTGGCCCTCAATGTGTCCAACCTCTTCGACAAGGAATATGTATCGACCTGCCAGGGCATAGGCTCGTGCGGCTACGGTGCTGGCCGAACCTTCACCCTCAAAGCCTACGCAAAGTGGTGACCAGGGCATCTGGAAACAGAACTTCTTCAGAAGGGGGCGGCCCAGCCGCCCCCGTTTTGACGTCTAGGGAAGCAGTGGCTGAATCTCTTTTTCAATTGGCAGGTGTCGGCTTTTCCGCCTCGGGCAAGCAGATTCTGCATCCGCTCGACCTCCGCCTCGAGCCGGGTCGCATCTACGGTCTTGTCGGATCGAACGGGTCGGGAAAGAGCACGCTGGTCAAGATGCTGGCCAGGCAGCAGCGCCCTACATCGGGCGGCATCCATCTCCTTGGCAAGGACCTGTCGGCCTATGGCGACCGCGACTTCGCGCGTTCCGTTGCCTACATGCCGCAATTCACCCCACCGGCCGAAGGCATGACTGTTCGCGAACTGGTCGGGCTGGGGCGCTTCCCCTGGCATGGCGCGCTCGGTCGCTTCAGCGCTAGTGACGGCGAAAAGGTCGAACAGGCCCTGAACCAGACCGACTTGCTTCGTTTTGCCGACCGAATGGTCGACAGCCTCTCCGGGGGCGAGCGGCAGCGCGCGTGGCTCGCGATGATGCTGGCGCAGGATACGCGATGCCTGCTGCTGGACGAGCCGACTTCCGCGCTGGACATCGCCCATCAGGTCGACATGCTGACGCTCATCCAGACTCTTAGCCGCGAAGCCGGCATCGGTGTCGTCGTCGTGCTGCACGACATCAACATGGCGGCGCGAACCTGTGATGAGATCATCGCGCTGAGAGGCGGGCGCATCGTCGCGCACGGCACTCCGGGCGAAATCCTGAACGGCGAGGTGCTTGACCGCATCTATGGCCTCCCAATGGGCATACTCCCGCATCCGGCCACCGGCGCTCCGATCGGTTACGTGCTTTGAACGCGATGGCCGCGCAACTCACCAGACGGCGGTTGCTGGCGCTAGCGGGCGCAGCCGTGCTGCTTCCCGCTTCTTTGCGTGCTGCCGGCCCACGCGTTGCCGCCATCGACTGGGGTTTGCTGGAGACGGCACTCGCCATAGGTGCCCCGCCCGTCGCGGCGACAGAACTGATCCAGTTCCGCAAGATCGTCGTCGAGCCACAGGTGCCAAAGGAAGTTGCAGATCTCGGTCTTCGCGGCACGCCCAGTTTCGAGCTGCTTCGCATCGTTGCGCCGGATCTGATCTTGATTTCCGGGTTCTACGAATATCAGCGCGCCGCCCTTGAACGCATCGCGCCGGTTCTTTCCCTGCCGGTCTACGAGGCCGGCATCCCGCCTTTTGCACTGGCTCAATCATCCATGCTGGCGCTTGGCGAGCGGCTTGGCCGCGCCGATGCCGCGAAAACCTATGCCGAGGAAACGCTTGCCGAGCTTATTCGACTTCGCGCAGCTTTCCAGCCGCTGTCGTCGCGCCCGGTCTTCGTAATCAGCCTCGGCGATTCTCGTCACTTTCGCGCCTTTGGCGCAGACTCGATGTTCGGAGATGTGCTCGGCTGCCTCGGCCTGACCAACGCATGGACCGACGATACCAGCTACAGCGCGGCTGCCCCGGTTGGCCTTGAAGCCATGGCACGCGTTCCAGACGCGGCCATCGTCATCATTTCACCCTTGCCGCCGGAAGTCCGGCGCGCCCTGCCCGACAATGCCCTTTGGAACGCGCTGCCCGCCGTGCGTGAAAAGCGCGTCGCGGTGCTCGACCCGATCAACCATTTCGGCGGGTTGCCATCGGCACGTCGCTTCGCGCGTCTGCTCGGCGACGCCATGCTGACCGGTCAAGGCAATGGTTGAGCGCGTGCGAATGCCTTTCGTCCTCTGGGGCGGCATGGCGCTGGTGGCGGCGCTGCTGTTTGCCATGAGGCTCGGCACGCAGCAGGAAGGTTTGTCGTCCGTAGCAGGTGTCGACCTCGAGCAGATCATCCTGTTCTACAGCGTTCTGCCGCGCGCTGCCGTGGCGCTTCTCGCGGGCGCGGCACTCGGGCTGTCGGGCCTTCTCCTGCAACGCATCTTGCGCAATCCACTCGCCGAACCGTCCACGCTCGGTATTTCGTCCGGCGCACAACTGGCCATGGCCGCAGCCGGCATCTATGCGCCGACCTTGATGGAATATTCGCAAGGGCTGGTCGCGTTCTCCGGTGGCATTGCGGCGGTCGCCCTCATACTTGCCCTGACATGGCGGCGCGGTCTGGAGCCGGTTTCCGTCGTGCTTGCCGGCATGATGGTGGCTCTGACCGCCGGATCGGCAAGCGCAGCACTTATCCTGGCCAATGGCGAATACATGTTCTCGCTATTCATCTGGGGCGGCGGCTCTCTCGTACAACAAAGTTGGGACCCAACAATCAAGATCGCCACCTGTGTCGTCGTGGGGTTTGGCGCAGCCGCCCTCATGTTGCGTCCGTTGGCGATACTCGGCCTGGACGACGCATCGGCGCGCAATCTCGGTGTCGCCCTCAACACCAGCCGGTTCGCAATCATCGCGCTGGCGGTATGGATGGCCACGACTGTAGCGGCCGAGGTCGGCATCATCGGTTTCGTTGGCTTGGCCGCGCCTGCGCTTGCCACGATTTCCGGCGCACGCTCGCTCAGCCAGAAGCTTGTGGCGGCACCGCTCATCGGCGCAATCCTTCTATGGCTGACCGACGGACTTGTTCAGCTTGCCGCCGGTCCGGGCGGCGAACGCATCCCTACCGGTGCAGCAACCGCGCTGCTCGGCGGACCTCTGCTTTTGTGGTTGTTGCCGCGCTTGCGCATGTTCGAGTGGCCATCGCTCAGTTCCGGCACCAGCCACAGCCGCCGCGCCTTGCATCCGTGGCGGATCGCGCTTCTCGCTTGCATCGCAACTCTCGTTGCGGCCGTCGTCGCGCTCATCATCGGCAAAGGCCCCGCCGGATGGTCTGTCGCGACCGGTGAGTTGTTGACCGACATGATCGACTGGCGTGCTCCACGCATCGCCGTTGCCGCCGCCGCTGGTGGCATGTTGGCCGTCGCCGGCGTCGTGATCCAGCGGGTCACCGGCAACCCGCTCGCAAGCCCCGAAGTGCTGGGCGTCGGCACGGGCGCCGGTGCCGGACTGGCCCTTGTGCTCATCATCGGCGGCACTGCTGGCCTTGGCTGGCAGTTCGCGGGTTCCGCCATGGGATCGCTTACCGCCATCATCGTCATCCTGGCGATCGGATCGGGCGGCAATCTTGGCCCTGAGAGGCTGCTCTTTGCGGGCATCGCCATGAATGCACTGTGCAGCGCCATCCTCACCGCGATCATCGCGCTCGGAAACATGCAATCCTACACGCTGCTGCGCTGGTTGAGCGGTTCGACCGCTCAGGCAACGGGGTTCGATGGCTGGATTGCTCTGGCGGGCCTCATTGTTTTGACAGCGCCGCTGATTGTCCTGGCGCGCTGGCTTGATATTCTCCCGCTTGGTGGGCCGGTGTCGCGAGGGCTTGGCGTACCAATAAGGCTTGGACGGTTCATTCTCATCGCGGTTGCGGCATTGCTCAGCGCGCTGGCATCGATGTTCGTTGGGCCGTTGAGCTTCATCGGTCTGATCGCGCCGCATCTCGCCCGCATGCTCGGCCTTGGGCGCGCGCGCGAACACCTCATCGGCGCGCTGCTGGTCGGCACCACGCTTATGATCGTGTCGGATTGGCTGTCGAGGATGGTGGCGTTTCCGTACCAGCTTCCGGTTGGTCTTTTCGCGTCGTTGCTCGGCGGGCCATATCTGGTCTACCTGCTAGGAAAAGGGGTTCCGCGCCATGGCTGAGATGCCGAGATTCCTGACAGCGTCCGCCGAAATCCAGCTTTCGTCGCCCGAAGAGATCATGCGGCGGCTTTGCGCGCATTTTCGCGAGCACGGCGAAGTCACCGTCGAGGGCAAATGCAGCCGTATCGATACGGGGTTCGGCATCGCCGGCGTGGAGGCGTGCGAGCGCTGCCTCAAGGTCTTCGCCGAAGGTCGCGACGCTACCGCGCTGGCCTATGTCAAGCTGGCGGTCGCGGAACACCTCCTGCATTACGCTGCTGCCGACAAGCCGACAATCGTCTGGCGAGGTGACGGCGCTGCCGGCCAGCCATTGCCCTACTTCCGCGAAATGCGCGTGGTCCGTACCTCCGATGTGACGCCGCATATGCGCCGGGTGACGCTCTCCGGAACGGACCTTCAGCGGTTCGCTTCCGGCGGACTGCATGTCAGGCTGCTGCTGCCCAAGGAAAAGTCCACCCCCCACAAATGGCCGGTGACCGGTGAAGACGGCCGACCAAGCTGGCCTACCGACGCTGCCAGGCCGGATGTCCGCATCTACACCATCCGCAGCATCGACGTGGCCAAGGGCGAACTCGATATCGATTTCGTCATGCACGATGGCGAAGGCATGCCGGGGGCGCGGTTTGCGTCGACCGCAAGCCCCGGCGATGTCGTGGGCATGACCGGACCGGGCGGCGGTTCGATTGGAAATGCCGACTGGTACCTTCTGGCCGGCGACGAAACGGCGCTTCCCGCAATTGGCCGTATCCTGGAAACACTTCCGGAAAATGCGCACGCCGTGGTCCGCATCGAGGTTGCAAACGAGAGCGAGCAGCAGGAACTGCCCACCAGCGCTTCGCTGGACATTCGTTGGCTGTACCGCGATAACGTCGAGCCCGGTCACTCCGACATTTTGGCCAAAGCGGTACGCGCTGTGGATTGGCCTCGGGATGGTCGGTCGGTTTTTGCCTGGGCCGGCTGCGAACACCGGAGCTTCCGTGCTATCCGAAAATATCTGCGCGAAGAGCGTAAGCTTACCCGCGACCAGCATCTCGTCGTCGCGTATTGGCGGCGCGGGTTTGACGGTGACAACGCCAGAAAGGATGAAGCCTGACGCCCGCGACATTGCCGCCGTGCCGGGTATCTAGCCATTTGCCATGATCCGTCGTTTCTTTGAATATTACCGTCCCTGGAAGGGCCTGTTCCTTCTCGATTTCAGCTGCGCCGTATTTTCGGGGCTGCTCGAGCTCGGCTTTCCGGTGGCGGTCAAAGGTTTTGTCGACAACCTTCTGCCCACGCAGCAATGGACAATGATCCTGCTGGCGGCAGCGGTGTTGCTGGCAGTTTATATCCTCAACACCGGCCTCATGGCCGTCGTCGTCTATTGGGGTCACAAGCTCGGCATCAACATCGAAACCGAGATGCGCCGCAGAAGCTTCGACCATCTGCAAAAGCTGTCCTTCAATTTCTACGACAACAACAAGACGGGCCACCTCGTGGCACGCATCACGAAGGATCTCGAGGAAATCGGCGAAGTTGCGCATCACGGCCCCGAAGACCTCTTCATCGCCGTGATGACCTTCATCGGCGCCTTCGTGCTGATGTTCTGGATAAACCCGCAGCTTGCGCTCATCACCGCTGCCGTGGTGCCCGTCGTCGCCTGGGTCACCAGCCGCTATGGCGGCCGCATGACGCGCAACTGGCAATCGCTTTATGGCCGGGTCGGCGACTTCAACGTGCGGCTTGAAGAAAACCTCGGCGGCATGCGGGTGGTTCAGGCCTTCGGCAACGAGGACCATGAGCGCGGCCTGTTTGCCAGGGACAACGCAGGCTACCGCGACACCAAGCTTGCCGCATATCGCATCATGGCCGCCAGCAATTCGCTGAGTTACCTGAGCATGCGGCTGGTTCAATTGATCGTCATGGTTGCCGGCAGCTATTTCGTTTTGACGGGCCAGCTTTCCAATGGCGGCTTTGTCGGCTTTTTGTTGCTCGTCACCGTATTTTTCCGGCCGATCGACAAGATCAACTCCGTCATCGAGACCTATCCGAAAGGCATTGCCGGCTTTCGGCGCTACCTGAACCTTCTCGACACCGAGCCCGACATTGCCGATAGCCCGACCGCAAGAGTGGTGGGAAGCCTGAAGGGCCACATCGTCTATCGCGGCGTGACTTTCGGCTACACGAAAAACCGCCCCGTATTGCGCAATGCAAGTCTTGAGATCGCCGCCGGCGAAACGGTCGCGTTCGTCGGCCCTTCTGGGGCGGGTAAGACCACGTTCTGTTCGTTGCTGCCACGCTTTTACGAAATCCAGTCCGGCACGATAACCATTGACGACATCGACATTCGCGACATGACGCTGGCGTCGTTGCGCGGCCAGATCGGCATCGTGCAGCAGGATGTGTTCCTGTTCGGCGGTTCGATCCGCGACAACATCGCCTATGGCCGGCTCGACGCCCGCGAGGACGAGATCGTCGAGGCGGCGCGGCGGGCGCGGCTGGAACAGATGATAGCGGCCCTGCCCGATGGACTCGACACCATCATCGGCGAGCGCGGCGTAAAATTGTCCGGCGGCCAGAAGCAGCGGCTGTCGATCGCCCGTATGTTCCTGAAGAATCCGCCAATCCTGATCCTCGACGAGGCGACCTCGTCTCTGGATACCGAAACCGAACGCGAGATCCAGCAGTCGCTGGCTGAACTCTCGCAAGGCCGCACGACACTCGTCATCGCGCACCGCCTCGCCAGCATCCAGCACGCCGACCGCATCGTCGTAGTCGACCGGTCAGGCGTAGTGGAACAGGGCAGCCATGAACATTTGATCGCCGGTGGCGGTCTCTACAGCCGGTTGCATGCCGCCCAAAATGACGTTGCCGGGCGACGGAAGAAAAGCAGCGGACGACACTCTCAATAGGTTGGCAAACCATGTTTACAGGAAAGCAGATGCGTTCGACGAAGACCTTCGTGGTCATGCTGACATTCATGGCGGTGTTCTCGAGCCTTGGCGCGAATGCGCAGGAGGCTGTGCCGCAAACAAGCGCTCCGGCAACCACGATGCAGGCGGACCAACCGCAGCAAGCGGCTCCATCTGCAAACCAGGCCGAGCCGCAACAACCGGCGGCGAATGAAATCGTAGGCGAAAACGTCAATGAGAATTTCGCCCTCCCTCACAATCTCTCTCCGTGGGGCATGTTCCTCAACGCCGACATTGTGGTCAAAGCCGTGATGATCGGGCTCGCCTTTGCATCGCTGGTCACGTGGACGGTGTGGCTGGCAAAGACTCTTGAGCTCTTCCTTGCACGAATTGCCGCGCAGCGCGCCATGAGCACCATCGTCCAGGCACGCACGCTTGACGATGCCCACGCGGCGCTTGGCAGCAAGCGCGGCGCAGCCAACCTTTTGGTCGAGGCCGCGCAGCAGGAGGTGGATTTATCCCGTAACGCGCTGGATCATTCGGGCGGCAACGGACTGAAGGAACGCGTTACGTCGCGGCTAAGCCGCATCGAGGCGCAGGCCAGCCGGCGAATGACACGCGGCACTGGCCTGCTTGCCACCATCGGCTCAACCGCGCCGTTCGTCGGGCTATTCGGCACGGTGTGGGGCATCATGAACGCGTTTATCGGCATATCTGAAGCCCAGACCACCAACCTTGCCGTCGTCGCTCCTGGTATTGCCGAGGCGCTGCTCGCCACCGCGCTCGGGCTGGTTGCGGCCATTCCGGCGGTCGTCATCTACAACGTCTTTGCCCGCGCCATTGCGGGCTACAGGCAAGTTCTGGCCGATGCATCCGCAGGCGTGGAGCGGCTTGTCAGCCGCGATCTCGACTACCGCACCGTGTCTCCGCAGACTGTGGCGTAGGGAGATCTGGCATGGCCGGAAAGATTCGAGAAAACATTGGCGATGAACTCGAAGAGACGCATGAGATCAACGTCACGCCGTTTATCGACGTCATGCTTGTCTTGCTCATCATCTTCATGGTGGCAGCACCTCTGGCAACCGTGGATGTCAATGTCGACCTGCCCGGCTCCACCGCCGTTGCAACCCCGCGGCCCGACAAGCCGGCGTTCTTGACGCTGAAACAGGACCTGTCGCTCTCGCTAGGCAACGAGACACTGCCGCGTGAGGGTTTCGCGCAGGCTCTCGGCAGGCTGACCGAGAACAACAAGGACACGAGAATATTCCTGCGTGCCGACAAGTCCGTTGACTATGGCGCGTTGATGGACGTCATGAACCTGCTGCGTGCCGCCGGCTATCTCAAGGTAGCTCTTGTTGGCATCGAGACCGTGCCCGAGGAGTAATGAGCAAACCGGCCGAATTATCGCTGGCAGGCCCGCCTTCGTTTCGGGAAGCAGGGCTTTGGACTACGGCCGCAGCCGTGGTGTTGCTGACGCATGCGGTCTTTGCCTTTGCAATCCATTCGGCCGAGCCTTCAAATCCGCTTGCGGACGCGGAAGAACAGGCCTTGACGATAGATTTGACGCCGATCCCGATCGCGGCTGCAGAAGCCGTTCTCCCTGAAGTCGTCCCGGAGGAACCAGTAGACACCATCTCGCAGGTCGAGGAGCCCCCGCCAGACGTCGTCGAAACTGAAGAGACTGTGACGCCAGACGAGCCCATTGAACCGGTTGACGAAGTCACCCCCGAGGAGGTTACGCCGGAAGAAGTCGTCGAGGCCGAACCGGAAGAGGTTGTACCAGAAACTGTTGAGCCGGAGGTGGTCCTGCCCGCCAAACCCGAGCCTAAGAAGGAAGTGAAGAAGCCCAAGCCGGTGAAAAAGCCTGAACGGCAGCCGAAAAAGCTTCAGGCCGAAAATAAGAAGGTTGCAAAACCCGCCCCACAAGCCGCGCAAGCGCCCAAGGCATCGACCGCGCCGAAAATAAGCCCCAACGCGTGGAACAAGGCTGTTCGAGCTGCCGTCGCTCGGCGGGCTGCAAGTGTGAGCGGCATGAGTGGCACCGTTGGCGTGCAGTTTGTGGTTGGGGCGTCAGGCCAAATCCTGTCGGCTGGCGTCTCATCATCATCAGGCATCGCGAAACTAGACAACGCAGCGCTTCGAATGGTGCGTACGGCACGCATTCCACCTCAGCCTCCGGGGTTGTCCGGCACGCCTCAATCCTTCGGCATCACCCTGGCATTTCAGTAGCGGCCGTCTGATATCCACCCGCCGCCATCGCCATAAATTTGGATGTCAGCATTCGGTTGAACTGGCTTGATCCAAACGATCGACAAAAGCCGCACCGGCAATTTTGCCAGCTCAGCCACCCATGCGGCGTCTCACTGTGGAAAAGCGCGGTGCCGGAAAGAAAAACCCGAACGTCGCGCCCGTAAGAGTTCAACGGGACGACAATGGTGGGCCCGGAGGGACTCGAACCCCCAACCAAGCGGTTATGAGCCGCCGGCTCTAACCATTGAGCTACAGGCCCCACGCAGGCTGCTTAGTGTTTTTCTCGGCCCGGCACAAGGCTCTGCCGGCACTCTGGTGTGTGCCGCCCAAATCAGTCCATATTCGCACAATATGCCCGCCGAAAGGGACGCACCTCATGGAGCATTTTATGACCAGATCGTTTTTCCCATTGGCGCTGGCAGCGGCGATGACATTGCCGGCTGTAGCCCGCGCAGCCGACGTTCCGCCACCGCCGCGCATCATCGTCAGCGGCGAAGGCGAGGCCACCGCAGCGCCCGACCTTGCCATGCTCACACTTTCCGTCATGCGTGAAGCCAAGACGGCGCGCGCGGCCCTTGATGCCAACAACGACGCGATGGCAGCCGTCATCGCTGCGATGAAATCGGCCGGCATCGCGGATCGCGACCTGCAGACGGCAGGTATCCAGATCAACCCGCGCTACAACTACACCAACGATCCCGATGGTACGCAGAAGGCCGAGCTTGTCGCCTACCAGGTCACCAACACGCTGTCCGTGCGGGTGCGCGACATCGACAAGACAGGAGAGATCCTGGACAAGGCTGTAACGCTTGGCGTCAACGAAGGCGGCGGCATTTCCTTCACCAATGCCGATCCATCGAGCGTCATCACCCAGGCTCGCAAGAAGGCGGTGTCCGATGCGATCGCCAAGGCAAAGACGCTGGCCGAGGCAGCCGGCGTATCGGTCGGCAAGGTGGTCGAGATCAGCGAACAAAGCTATGCGCCTCAACCCATGCCGATGAGCGCGAAGTCATTCGATTCAGCAAGGGCGGCGGTTCCCATCCAGGCCGGCGAAAACTCATACCGGGTCCAGGTCAACGTCACTTTCGAAATCAAGTGATCGCCTACTGAACGAAATGCCCCGGAAGCGCGTGCTTCCGGGGCATTTTCTTTAAGTCTCGCAGACGAGCCTGCGATTAGCGGTAGATGACGGGGCAGCCGCGCTCGTTGGCAAACACCACAATCTGGCGATCGTGGAACCTGCGGCCCGCCACCTTCACGGTGCGGGGACCGGCATCGATGATGCGGGCACGGCGAAGGCCCATGCGCTCGGCCTTGTTCAGCGCGCGCTCCGGCGAGCAACCACGACGCCAGTCGCGGCGATCATGGCGCCAATCGTGACGACCGTAGCGGTCGCCGACATGGAGGCCGACACCGGAGCCGCCGCCGAAATTGAGGTAAAGGCCGTCCGCCTGTGCGGCGGCGGGAATGGCGGCTATGCCGCCGAGGCCGATGAGAGCGGAAAGCACTGCGGTCTTGATCATCTTGAGCATTGTCGTTCTCCTGCTGCGGTTCGTTTGGCTTGGCTTTTCCAGTCGCTCGCCAATCCATGCCGCAACACTAGAATTTCGATGCTGAACCGAACGGGAACCGCGCATTCATGTGCGGTTCATTTGTGAATCGCAGCCACAGCTCTACCCATCCTGCGACCTAAACAATTGATTTATAAATATATTTTAAGAAAATGCGTGGTGCGCCTATGGCTCTTCGTCGAGCACATAGTCGAAATAGTCTTCCGGCTCGGCCAGGTCTGTCTCGCTTGCACGCACGCGCCCGCGAATGGAGATGCCGGCTTCGTGCACCGTCTGCGCGCTACCTGAAACCAGCCTGTGCCACCAGTAAAGATCATGTCCTTCGGCAACCAGCCGGTAGGCGCAGGTGCCCGGCAGCCAGCTTATGGTGCGCACATTTTCAGGCGTGAGGCCGACGCAGTCCGGCACCTTGGCCAGCCGGTTGGCGTAGTCGGAACAGCGGCACGTGCCGGCGTCGAAAAGCCGGCAGGCAACGCTGGTCCAGTAGATTTCGCAGGTATCTTCATCTTCCAGCTTCGAGAGACAGCACTTGCCGCAGCCGTCGCACAACGATTCCCATTCGTGCGGGCTCATCTCCTCCAGCGTTTTGGTCTTCCAGAATGGCGCGTCCATCGGCCTGCATGTGGCTTGCGCAGGGCCCAAGGTCAAGCAAGAGTGGCAAAAGACACGATCTTGCCATTGTTCTGACGGGCATTCGCCTTGCATCTAGTCTATCGCGCTGATGTCGGAACCAAATGCGGGACGGCAAGTTTCGACAGCGATGGGACTTTACAAGGAGAGCGAACGAATGAAACGCCAACCCCGGATCTTGGCAGGGACCGCACTCGGCCTGCTCATGGCATCGACGCCATTGGCGGCCTTCCCGCTGTTGGACAGCGTAAACCTTTCACCACGGACCTCAGACGGAGCCTTCGTGCTTGCGCAAGCCGAGTGCGCCGAAGGCGAATCCGCCGAAGCCTGCGCCGCACGCCAGCAGCAATCGGCGCCTGCCGAGCCGGAACAACAGGCCCCCGAACCCGAGGCAGCCCCGGCCCCTGAACCGCAGCCGGAACCTGAGGCCGCGCCTGCGCCGGAACCTCAGGCAGAACAGCCTGCGCCCGAGCCGCAGCCGGCACCTGAGCCTGAGCCCGAACAGCAACAGGCCCCTGCCGCCGAGCCCGAACCCGCCCCGCAGCCTGAGGCAGCACCCCAGCCGGAAGCTGAACAGCCAGCTCCGGAGCCGGAGGCAGCACCTCAGCCAGAACCGGAGCAGCCGGCTGCAGAGCCGGAAGCCGCCCCGCAGCCCGAGCCACAGGCAGAACAGCCGGCAGAAGCGGCCCCTGCCCCAGAGCAGAAGGCTCCCGAGGCTACCCCCGAGCAGCAACAGGCGCCCGCGGCAGAACCCGAAGCTGCGCCGCAGCCTGAGGCAGCGCCTCAGCCGGAGCAGCCTGCGGCAGAGCCAGAGCAGCCTGCACCAACGCCCGATTCCGGTGCAGCACCCACGCCTGAGCAGGCTCCCGCGCAGGAACAGCCCGCTCAGCAGACCGAGCAACCTGCGCAGCAGGGTGAACAGGCTCCCGCAGACCAGCAACCGGCGACAGGCGAGCAACCTGCCACCGGCGAACAGCCGGCTGAACAGCCCGCACAGGGCGAAGCACCGGCCAATCCCAACGAAGCGCCTATCCTCGACAGCCAGAAGGAAGCACCCGCTCCCGCGCAGGGCGGCGGTGCCGCCACCGGCGGACAAGCCGCACCTGCCGATGGAGGCCAGGCAGCGCCGGCCGACGGCGGACAGGCCGCAGCTCCGCAGCCTGCTCCGGTCGATCCCGGCCCGCCTCCTGTCGACGACAAGGCTGCCCAGCAGGCGATCACGCCTGAGAAGATCGTGCCGGTGACGGAAGAAAAGGGCACGCGCCGCGAACGCGCGCCGGAGGTTGAACGTCGCGAGCGCCCGCAAGGTGCAGATGTCGTGCGCGAAATCGGCAACCGCATCATCATCCAGTTCAACAACCAGACGTTCGTGGAAAGCGATGACCGGCCGCGCATCACCCGCGACGCGCGCGATGTCTACTACGAAGACCTGCCACGCGGCCGCACGCGTGAGGTCGTGGAGCGCAGGGATGGCAGCCAGCTCGTCACCATCCGCAGCCGCAACGGCGACATCATCCGCCGCTCGCGCATCATGCCGGATGGCCGCGAATACGTGCTGAACTATGTCGATGAGCGTTACTACGACAACGTACGTGAATGGCGCGATCCGGGTTATGACCTGCCGCCCATGCGGCTCACCATCCCGCGTCGCGACTACATTCTGGAATCGCGTGCCGTCGAGGACCCGGATCTCTACTACGAGTTCCTCGAGCAGCCGCCGGTCGAGCGCGTCCAGCGTCTCTATTCGGTGGATGAGGTGAAGCGTTCCGCCCGTGTCCGCGACATCGCCCGGCGCATCGACCTCGACACGTTGAACTTCGAGTTCGGTTCCGCCTCCATCGGCGACGCAGAAGTCGAGAAACTGCAAGGCGTGGCCGACGCGATGGAGAAGCTTCTGAAGAAGAACCCGGCGGAGACCTTCCTCATCGAAGGCCACACCGACGCCGTTGGTTCGAACGAAGCCAATCTGGCCCTGTCCGACCGTCGCGCCGAATCGGTGGCGGAAGCCCTGACAGGCGCCTTCGGCATCCCGCCGGAAAACCTGACCACGCAGGGCTATGGCGAGCAGTATCTGAAGATCAAGTCGCAAAAGCCGGAGCGGGAGAACCGCCGCGTCACCATCCGGCGCATCACCCCGCTTGTCGCGCCGGTCGCCAGCGCGAACTGATAAAAATGGCGCCGCGATTCAACGGCAAGCCATTGAATCGCGGCGCTGCTATCCCAGATTTATTATGGAGTTCCCTGCCCCGTCCCGCTCCCCGCGGGACACGAGGCCCTGCCGAGCCCCCTCCCGGCAGGGCCTCACAATTATCAGGCAAAGCAACGCATTTTCCCGCGTCATCGGCGGGCGAACCCAATCAAACCCCTTGCAATGAGAAAACCTTTTCCCCAAATGCGCGCGAGATCCACAGGGCCCGCCGCATGAAGCGCCTCGAACTTGCCATTGAATCCATCATCCTGGCCTCGCGCTGGCTGCTCGTCGTCTTCTATGTCGGTCTCGGCCTTGCGCTCGCCGTCTACGCGATTTCCTTCGCCAAGAAGCTCTACGAGTTTCTCGCCACGGTGCTCCTGCTCGACGAAACCGATACCATCCTCAAGATGCTAGGCCTGATCGACGCGGCACTTGTCGCCTCGCTTGTGGTGATGGTCATCATCTCGGGCTACGAGAATTTCGTCAGCCGCTTCGATGCGCATGACGGCGAAGTCCATTGGCTGGGAACCATTGACGTCGGTTCGCTGAAGGTGAAGGTCGCCTCCACCATCGTCGCCATCTCATCGATCCATCTGCTGCAGGTGTTCCTCAACAGCTCGACCTACACGAATGCCCAGTTGATGTGGCTCACCATCATGCATCTTGCCTTCGTCGTATCTGCGCTGATGCTGGCCTACATCGACCGCGTCATGGGCCACTCCAAGGCAGCAAAACCCGAAGATGCCGCGAGCAGCGGCCCCTAGAACAGCCGCTTGATCTCGGTGTCGGTGCGCTCGAACACCTCGTCCGGCACAAAGAAGTCGCTGGCCAGCGGTCCCGTTGCTCCCGGCGCATAGTGCGAGAAGTCCGTGACGCCTTCGGCGCGCATCACTTCTTCGTCGATGTAGAAATTGCCCGTCGCCTCGCGCGACGGCCGGTTGAAAATGGCATGGGCTGCATCGGCCATGATGTCGGGGGAACGGCTCATCGCCGCGACCGTCGCCCCGCCCAGCAAGTTGCGCACCGCAGAGGTGTCGATCGTCGTGATCGGCCACAGCGAGTTCACGGCAATGCCGTCCTTGGCGAACTCCGCGCTCATGCCCAGCGTGCACATCGACATGCCGAACTTGGCCATGGTGTAGGCGACGTGGTTCTTGAACCACTTGGCCTTCATGTCGAGCGGCGGCGCCAGATTCAAAATGTGAGGATTTGCCGCCAATTTCAGGTGCGGAATGCACATTTTCGAAACGAGGAACGTGCCGCGCGTATTGATCTGGTGCATCAGGTCATAGCGCTTCATATCGGTTTCCAGCGTACCGGTAAGCTGGATCGCACTGGCGTTGTTGACGCAGATATCGATGCCGCCGAACCGCTCCACGGTCTTGGCAACGGCGTCCGCCACTTGCCCCTCCTCGCGGATATCGCACAGCACCGGCAACCCCTTGCCGCCCGCCTGCTCGATCTCCTCGACCGCCGAGTAGATCGTCCCCGGCAGCTTCGGATGCGGCTCCGCGGTCTTGGCGGCGATGGTCACGTTGGCACCGTCGCGTGCGGCACGCAGCGCAATCGCCAGCCCGATGCCGCGCGACCCTCCGGAGATGAAAAGCGTCTTTCCCTTGAGCGACATGTCACGGCCTCCAATTCAAAGATGCCCGATCCTTGCCCGCACAAGCACCCTAGCGCAAGGCCGCCACGGATGACGCAAGGGAGGCTGCACGCCCACGCACGCAATGTCATCGCATTGCCACGCGCCGCACTTATTGACACTATCTCACCGGACATGTCGCTCTTGGGGGTGTGAAATGAAGGTAGGATTGTTCGCCGCAACCGTAAGCCTGATCGCAGCCATGGCCCATCCGGCCCTCGCAGCAGATGCGCTAACCGTCATGGCTTACAACATCTGGGGCGGCGGCGGTAACGAGGGCAAGTCCGTCGACGAAACGGTCGCCGCCATCAAGGCCGCCGGTGCCCACATCATCGCCGTTTCCGAAACCCGCCTCGAAGGCGATCCCTGCACAGCCGACGTGTGCGAGCCGCGCGGAGACTCCGTCGCGCCCAAAATCGCCGAAGCGCTCGGCTATCACTACTATGACCAGACCGCCAAGAACCCGGCCATCTGGGCCAACGCCATCATCTCGAAATATCCGATCACCAAGCCAGCGGCGGACGATCTTGGCGTGTCGATCGATGTGAATGGCCGCGCGGTCTACGTCTTCTGCGTCAATCTCGATGACGCGCCCTATCAGCCCTACCAGCTCCTCAACATCGAATATGGCGATGCTCCGTTCCTGAAAACGGCCGACGAAGCGATCAAGTCCGCCGAAGAAACGCGCGGCAAGTCGTTCGATGCGCTGATCGCCGGCGCGGATGCCGCCAAGGATGCCGCAGCAGTCTTTATCGCCGGCGATTTCAACGAGCCTTCACATCGCGACTGGACCGACGGGACGGTAAAAGCTGGCCTGCAGCCCCTCTCCGTCGCATGGCCGGGCACGACCAAGCTGGAAAAAGCGGGCTTTGTCGATACCTTCCGCGCCATACATGCCGATCCGGTCGCCAAGCCCGGCATTACCTGGACGCCGACCAGCGAACCGTCCGATCCCGAAGACCATCACGACCGCATCGATTTCGTTTTCGCCCGGGCTGCCGGGCTAAAGGTCCTCAGCTCTGACGTCGTCGGCGAAAAAGCACCCGAAGCCGATATCGTCGTCAGCCCATGGCCGTCTGATCATCGCGCTGTCGTTACCAAGGTGGAATTCTAAGTTCAGGCACCGGCAGCGCCCTCCGCATACTGTTCCAGAAACTCGGCTGATGGCTGGATCGGCTTGATCACGTCGATCAGCACGCCGTTGGGGTCCGCGAAGATGAAGTGGCGCTGGCCGAACGCCTCGTCCCTCAGGCTGCGCAGGATCGGCAGGCCTGCCGCGACAATGCGCTCATGCACGGCATCCGGGTCCTCGACCTCGAAATTGATCAGCAAGCCTTGCGATGCCGTGCCGCGCGCCTTTTCGGGAATTGTCTCATGGTCGGCATCGACGATTCCGAGATTGACGCCCTCATCCTCGGTCGATTGCAGGTGTACATACCAGTCGCTTTCAAACAGCGGCTTGAAGCGAAGATGGCTGGTGTAGAAAGCCGCCGTGCCGGCCACGTCATGCGTCATGATCACCGGATAATAGCTGGTCGTTTTCATCGCTTTCCTCCTTGCCAGATTTAACATACAGTCTGCATGTTTCTAGCAATTAACATACAGGCTGTATGTATGCAACAGGAAATGCCGCGCCGCTCCAACCGCGAGCGCACCGAGACCACCCGCACCGCCCTGCTCTCGGCAGCGCGCAGGCTGTTCATCGAAAAATCCTATGCCGAAACCGCCACGCCGGACATCGTTGCGGCGGCGGGCGTGACCCGCGGCGCGCTCTACCACCACTTCGCCGACAAGCAGGCCTTGTTTAGCGCGGTGGTGGAGCAGGAGGCAGCCAAGGTAGCCGACGAGATAGAACGCGCCGCCCCTGCATCCGTGAACGCCCGCGACGCTTTGCTGGAAGGCGGCCGGGCCTTCGTCGCGGCCATGGCGGCACCCGGCCGCACCCGGCTTCTGCTGCTCGATGGTCCGGCCGTGCTTGGCCGCGCCGTCATGGACGAGATCGATGGAAAGCACAGCGCCCGCACGCTGCACGAAGGGCTGGCGATTGCAATGAGCGAAGGCGGCATGATCGAGCTGCCGCTCGATGCCCTGACCGCACTGCTCTCAGCCGCGTTCGACCGGGCAGCACTCGCAGTTGAGGCCGGCGCCAAGCCGGCTGACCTGAACGCGGCGCTTGCC
The DNA here is from genome assembly GCF_057809835.1 of Mesorhizobium sp. FG116. Classification (NCBI taxonomy): domain Bacteria; kingdom Pseudomonadati; phylum Pseudomonadota; class Alphaproteobacteria; order Hyphomicrobiales; family Phyllobacteriaceae; genus Mesorhizobium; species Mesorhizobium sp. FG116. The sequence continues at coordinate 39,045 of NZ_JBMDKS010000019.1, read as the reverse complement.
GCGATCATCGATGGCCTGTTTGCAAAATAGGCGGCAGCCTCAACCGAAAATACGGTCGCCCTGCTCGTTGACCAGTTGCACGCCCTTGCGGATGGAGATGTCCGCCGCATCGTCCAGCCCCGGAAAGCGGTCGGCACGAATGAACCGGTGTTCCTTGGTCTCACCGTCGATCACCTTGGTGATGACGCCGCATGTCTGGTACTGGCCTTCCGACTTGTAGGGCGTGGCGCTGATCGTAAAACCGTTGTGCTCGACCTGTTTGACGGGCTTGGCATCCGCCGGAGCCTCGGAGGATTCACCGCCGCCACCGAACAGTTTCTTGAAAAATGACATTGCTTGGCCTCCCGTCTACGCACCCTCTATAACCCCGACCTGCCCGCAGGCAAACCGCCGAGCCAATATCAGGCGGCGGTCTCCTGTGCGACCGCCTTCGCCACTGCCGGCCTGTCCATCATGCGCTTGCGATGATCCATCACGCGCGGCAGCCGTCCGGTATCGACGCCGTCACCCTCGAGCCACTGCGCGATTGTGAACAGATAGGGATCGGCAACGGTGTATGCCTCTCCCATAACCCACGGCCCTTTCAGCATCCCATTCTCGATGAGATCAAAACAGGCGCCAACAGATTGCGGCACTTTACGCCGCATCGATTCAAACGCCGCCTCGTCGTCGGCCCATCGGCTGCCGCGCATCTTGTGGGCATGTGCCACATGTACCGTCGAGCAAAGATAGCTGGTGAATGCCTGCAGTTCGGCAAAGGCGAAGGCATCGTCCAGCGGTGCGAGCTTTGCCTTGGGATGCGTCTGCGCGACGAAGGCAAGGATCGCCGGCGTTTCCGTCAAGACACCCCGCTCGGTTGCAAGTGCCGGCACACGGCCTTTCGGGTTCAGCGCAAGATATTCGGCCGATTGCTGTTGCGTTTTGGAAAAATCGAGGCGGTTCAGCCGGTAGTCGGCACCGGCCTCCTCCAGCGCGATATGGGACGCGAGGGCACAGGTCCGGGGAGCGTAAAACAAAGTGAGCATGGCAATCCTGCAAATTTAGGCTTCAAGCCATGCTGGCCTTTGGGGTCCTGAATTGCAATGTGCCTCAGGCACCGCCCCATATGGACAGAAAGGCGACGCGCCGGTTCGCGGCGCGTCGCCGCGTCTCTATCCGAGCGAGGCGACCACCGCGCGATAGGCATTTTCGGGGAATGCCTTAAGCGTGCGCGAGCGGATGTTGCCGGCGGCGCCGATCTGCAGCGCAAACCGCGCAGCCACGGCATCGTCGGGCGCCTCGCACACCGCCACCATGTCGTACTCGCCCATGGTCATGTAGAATTCCTTGAAAGAACCGCCCATGTCGGCAAGGGCCTTCCTGGCCGCATCCAGCCGCTTGGGTGAGTCACGCACTGTCTTCACACCTTGATCAGTCCAGTTCAGAAGCATGATGTAAGTGGTCACGGTTCACCTCCCTACCGCCACCTTGCCGTGCAGGCAGCACGTTTCCGGTGCCGGAAATAACCGCCCCCCAGCCACAATTATGAACCTGGACAAGCCGCCGCGCCACAACCGCCGGATGCGGCGGCTCAAAATGCAAAAAGCCCGGCATTTGCCGGGCTTTTCGCTTCAAGCGGTCAACAGCAGACTAGCTGTCGAGGAAGCTCCTCAGCTTGCGCGAACGGCTCGGATGCTTGAGCTTGCGCAGCGCCTTGGCTTCGATCTGGCGGATACGTTCGCGCGTCACCGAAAACTGCTGGCCGACTTCTTCCAGCGTGTGGTCGGTGTTCATGCCGATGCCGAAGCGCATGCGCAGCACGCGCTCTTCGCGCGGCGTCAGCGAAGCCAGCACCCGCGTCGTCGTCTCGCGCAAATTGGCCTGGATCGCCGCATCGATCGGCAGGATCGCCATCTTGTCCTCGATGAAATCGCCGAGGTGCGAATCCTCTTCGTCGCCCACCGGCGTTTCGAGCGAGATCGGCTCCTTGGCGATCTTCAGCACCTTGCGCACCTTTTCCAGCGGCATGGCGAGCTTTTCCGCCAGTTCCTCCGGCGTCGGCTCCCGGCCGATCTCGTGCAGCATCTGGCGCGAGGTGCGCACGATCTTGTTGATCGTCTCGATCATGTGCACCGGAATGCGGATGGTGCGCGCCTGGTCGGCGATCGAGCGGGTAATCGCCTGCCGGATCCACCACGTCGCATAGGTCGAGAACTTGTAGCCGCGCCGGTATTCGAACTTATCCACGGCCTTCATCAGGCCGATATTGCCTTCCTGGATCAGGTCGAGGAACTGCAAACCACGGTTGGTGTACTTCTTGGCGATGGAGATGACGAGGCGCAGGTTCGCCTCCACCATTTCCTTCTTGGCAATCGCTGCCTCGCGCTCGCCCTTCTGCACCTGATTGACGATCTTGCGGAACTCGAGGATCGAGATCGCAGTTTCCGTTGCCAGATTCTGGATTTCGGCGCGAAGGTCCCGGATGGTGTCCTTCTCGTTCTTGGTGAATTCCTTCCACCCGCGCGACGTCAGGTTGGCGATCGAGCGCATCCAGTTGGGGTCGAGTTCCGAGCCCTGGTATTCCTTGAGGAATTCCTCGCGGCGCACGCCATAGCTTTCAGCCAGGCGCAACAGCTTGCCCTCGTTCTGCACCAGCCGCTTGTTGATGTCGTAAAGCTGCTCGACCAGCGATTCGATACGAGCCTGGTTGAGCGACAGCGACTTCACTGCCTTGATGAGCTGGTCCTTCAGTTCCTTCAGGCGGCGATCCTGGCTGGGCGACAGCGTGCCGGCCGCGGCCAGGCGGTTTTCCACCTGCTGGTCCTGCAGCTTGCGCAGCTTCTTGTAGGTGTCGGCGATGACGTCGAGCGTCTCCATCACCTGCGGCCGAAGCTCGGCTTCCATGGCCGCCAGCGAAAGGTTCGCCTCGTCCTCGTCTTCCTCGTCTTCTTCCAGCCCGCGCGTGTCGCCGCCGACATTGGTGATGTCGTCTTCGTCCTCGCGCGAAGCGCGGCGCGGCTTCTCGTCGGTCTTCGGCTTGGCGTCTTCTTCCACCCGCTCGACGATCGGCGCCTGCTTGGCCTCGGGGCCGGCATAGGTCGCTTCGAGATCGATGATCTCGCGCAGCAGGATCTTGGCTTCGTTGAGTTCGTCGCGCCAGATGATAATGGCCTGGAAGGTCAGCGGGCTTTCGCACAGGCCCGCGATCATCGTCTCGCGGCCAGCCTCTATGCGCTTGGCGATCGCGATTTCGCCTTCACGCGACAGAAGCTCCACCGAACCCATCTCGCGCAGATACATGCGCACAGGATCGTCGGTCCGGTCGGTCGGTTCCTTCTTGGCGACGGCCGCTACCGCAGTACCGGTCTGCTCGGCCAGTTCATTGGCGTCTTCTTCGGCGTCGGCCTGGCCTTCGCCCTCGGCTTCCTCGCCATGCTCGTCGTCTTCCACGACATTGATGCCCATGTCGGAAAGCATGGCCATGGTGTCTTCGATCTGCTCGGAAGTCACTTCCTCGGACGGCAGCACCGCGTTCAGTTCGTCCATGGTCACATAGCCGCGCTTCTTCGCGACCTTGATCATCTTCTTGACAGCATCGTCGGAAAGGTCGAGCAAGGGGCCATCGGTTGTGCCTTCGCGCTCGGTCTCGACCTCTTCCTTTTCCTTTGTCGCCATTCTTTTTATGTCTCCAAGCGGCTCTACTGGTAAGCCGGGCAAGCTATCGAACCGGGTAATGTCATGGGCGCGTTCGTCTGGAACGATGCGCCCCACCATCACAGTTGCCGCATGTCTCGTTAAGTCTGGATTAACCCTGATATCTGTGGTCGGTTTTCCATCCGTCCAGTGACCGGTACCCTCGCATCTGCGCTTTTGTCGTCGACGCCAGTGGGCTAAAGTTTTCGAATCGACCTGATTCCGTCATTCTGCCTTGAGGTCAAGCGCCTGTCGCATGATTCGCGTCAAAAAAGCGAATCAAATGCCTGTATATGCCTCGCAGAGGCTAAACACGGCCGACTCGTCCCGACGAAACACCAAATCCCTCGATCAGCGCCTCCGTTGCCTGCACGTCCCTGAATTGCGCCTGGATTTCGACCAGTCGCCGGTAATTTTCATCCGTGGGATCTGTAGCCAGCGCAACTTCGGCCTGCTTCAGCTCCTTATGTAGAGTTCGCGCGCTGCGGTGCAAGTGCAGCGCCTGGCTGAAGGCATCGCGCGCGTCCTCAAGCGCAGCACTTTCCAGCGCCGGCCATTGCCGCGTGCGCTTGATGAGCCCCACCGCACGGTCCCAGATGTCGGTGCAACCCGCCCGGCCGATCGCCTCCACCACCGCATTGCGCTCGTTGGCAAGATCGTGCGCAAGCGCATCCAGCAAGGCCGCGTGAAGCTTGCGCAAGTCGCTGTTTGCAAGATCCAGGAACTCGACATACTCGAAATTCTCGTCGATCAGCGCCGGATGGTTGATCAGCGCGACCATGATCGTCGCCTCGCGCACCGACATCACCTCGCCACCGCGCTTCAACAGGGCCGAGCGCCCGAGGCTTTCGCTTATCGGACTGCGTCCTCCCGCGCCACCGCGCGACCATTGGCCGCCCCCTGGCGCGCCGAAATTTCCGCCCTGCCCGCGCCGCTCCCCGGCTCGCTGCGGCCTGCTGCGCTGCGAGCCGAAGAAACTCTGCACGCGGTCGCGCATCTCCTGATTGTAGTGGAACCGCACACTCTCGTCGCGGATGCGGTTGGTCAGTTCCCGAAGCGTCTTTTCCAGTTCTGCCCGCCGCTCCGGCGTGTCGAACACGCCGCCTGCCGTCTCGCGCATCCACAGAAGGTCGGCCAGCGGGCGCGCTTCCCCAAGCACCGCGCGGAACGCATCCGGCCCGTCCGCCTTGACGAGGTCATCCGGGTCCTTGCCCTCAGGCAAAAGCGCAAAGCGCGCGGTCTTGCCAGCTTGGATCGACGGCAGCACCAGATCGGCAGCCCGCCACGCCGCCTTCAGGCCGGCGCCGTCGCCGTCGAAGCACAGCACGGGCTCGCCGTTCATGCGCCACAGAAGTTCCATCTGGTTCTCGGTCAGCGCGGTCCCCAGCGGCGCGACGACGTTCTCGAAACCGGCCTGCGCCAGCGCAATCACGTCCATGTAGCCTTCTACCGCGATCACCGTTCCGTCTTTGCCCATTGCCTTGCGGGCGCGGGCGAAATTGTAGAGCACGTTGCCCTTGTGGAAGAGTTCCGTTTCCGGCGAATTCAGGTATTTGGCCGGGACGTCCGATGACATCGCCCGCCCGCCGAACGCAATGATTCTGCCGCGTGAATCGGGGATAGGAAACATGATGCGGTCGCGGAAGCGGTCGTAGGAAAGCGCCACGCCCTCGAAAACGGTAAGCCCGCAGGCCTCCATCTGCTCCTTGGTGACACCCTTGGCGGCAAGATGTTCCTTCAGCGCATTGCGGCTGTCCGGCGCATAACCCAGGCGGAACGACTGCTGCGTCGCCGGCGTCAGGCCGCGGTCGCGCAGATAGGCGCGCGCCTTCGCCCCGTCGCTGCCATGCAGCCGATCCTGGAAAAAGGCCGTGGCCATTTCCATCACGTCGGTCAGGCTGGCGCGCTGCTGCTCGCGCCGCTCCTCCTGCTCGTCACGAACAGGCATCGGCACCCCGGCCATGTCGGCAACGCGCTCGACGGCTTCCGGAAAGCTCAAACCATCGAGTTCTGTCAGGAAACGGAAATGATCTCCCGTTACCCCGCAGCCGAAGCAATGGTAGCGCCCCTTCTTGTCCTCGCAGTGGAACGACGGCGATTTCTCGCCATGGAACGGACAGCAAGCCCAATAATCGCCCCGCGGCGCGTTGGTCTTCTTGCGATCCCACGAAACACGCGCGCCGATAACCGATGAAATCGGCACGCGGTCACGGATCTCGTCGAGAAATGAGGGCGAAAAACGCATCAGAAAATGGCTCTTTTCACTTCATATAGCCATCTGCATCCGCCAAGACGACTCCCGATCCGGCCCATGCCCGATTTTCACAGGCCAAAACGAAAAGGGCGGCCCGCTGGCCGCCCCTTGCCGCATCGATAAAGACGCGTCTTAACGGGCCACGATCATGCCGGCGATGATGCCCGAAGCAATGCCGACCAGCAGGTAGTCATTGCCGACCCGGATCCATTCCTGGCCGTGGCCCGGCCGCTTCAAGCCATAGCGGTGATAGTCGCGCACCGGCTGGTGACGGCGCCACTCGCCATAACGCTGGCCGCGCTTCCAGTCGTGACGCTTCACCACCTTCTGCTTCTTGATGATGACCCGCTTTTCGACGCGACGCTCGTCATAGCGGTGAACGGGCTTTTTCCAGTCCACCTGGGCGTAGTTGCCCTGCGGCTGGGCGGGCATGTTCATGGGCGCTGCCTGGCCTTGCAGCGACGTCGCGGCCAGCATGGAAAAAGCGAGAACGGAGAGGATGATACGTTTCATGGGAGGCACTCCTCGATTGACAACGCCATGAGGAGTAGAAGCCGCCGCATGAACCGAAACTGAACAGGCGCATTACAAATATGTAATGATATCCGTTGCTTATATCGAAATGCGGATTCACTTCGGAAACCTTCCAAGCAAGGCCGCAAGTTCAACCGGCCGAGAGCATCGCAAAAAGCGTCCTTGCCTCATCGCGACCACATCGGTCGCGCAGAAACGCGGGGGCGATGGACAAATTTTATTATCCGGCTAATGTCGAGAGCTATGCTATGAGCCGGCCCATGAACCTGATTCGCACCCTAGCCTGCACGACCTCCGTGGCCGCTTGTTCGCGGCATCCGGCGTTGGCGCGCGCGGTCCCCGCCCTGGCATCCTCGTCGGGGAACATGCAGGCATGAGCGGCTCGGTCGTTCTCATCCATCTGGCCGGTGCTGTCGCGCTCATGCTGTTCGCCACCCGTCTGGTCAAGACAGGCGTCGAGCGCGCCTATGGCGACGTTCTGCGCCACAAGCTGCGCGCCACCATGCGCAACCCGATCATGGCCGTGCTCGCCGGCACGGCGCTCGCCATCGCCTTGCAAAGCTCCACCGCCGTCACCCTTCTGGTCGGCTCGTTTGCCGGTGCCGGCATCGTCTCCGGCCTTGCCGGCCAGCTTGCCGTGCGCGGTGCCGAAATCGGCTCGGCGCTTGTCGCCAAGCTGCTCACCTATGATCTCACTTTGCTCGTACCGCTTTGCCTGATCGCCGGCACCTTCATGTTCATGGCCACGGAACGGCGCGACTGGCGCCAGATCGGCCGCATCCTCGTCGGCATCGGCCTGCTCATCCTGTCGCTGGAAATGATCGGCCAGGCCTCCGAGCCGCTGCGCGAAAGCGCGCTGATGCCGATCATCATCAACTATTTCTCCGGCGATTCGGTCACGGCCTATCTGCTTGCCGCGCTGATCACATGGCTTTTCCAGTCGAGCATCGCGTCCGTCCTCTTGATGGCCACGCTCGCCGGGCGCGGCCTCATTACGCCTGAACTCGGCGTCGTGCTGGTCCTGGGCGTCAACCTCGGCTCATCGGTCATCGCTCCGATGCTCACCCGCAACGCCGAGCCCGGCGTGCGCGTGGTGCCCGTCGGCAACCTGTTGATGCGCGGCGTCGGATCCGTCGTCATGCTCATACTTTTCATGAGCTTCCGGCCGGACGTTGCCTTCCTCGGCGCAACCGCCTCCGACCAGATCGTCAACGCGCACATCCTGTTCAACGTCATCATCCTGCTCGCCGGCCTGCCGCTGGCAGGTCTGGTCTACAAGGCGTCGGAAAAGATCGTCGCGCTCGGCGCCAAGCCCGAATCGGCGGATGCCCTGCAGGTGGCGGAACTGTCGGCCTTGAACGAGGCGGCGCTGTCCAACCCCACGCAGGCGCTCGGCAACGCCACGCGCGAAGTGGTGCGCGTGTGCGAGACGGTCGAGATCATGCTGAAGCGCATCATCGAACTTTACGAGGACGCCGACGAAGACAAGATCAAGGCGCTCGCCGCCCTTGACGATCGCGTCGACGCCCGCCACGCGGCCATCAAGATCTATCTTGCCAAGCTCACCAGAAATCCTCTGACCGAAGATCAGGCCCTGCGCTGTCAGGAACTCATCGGCGCCTGCGTCAAGCTGGAGCAGGTCGGCGACATCATCGTGCGCAACATGCTGGTCCACGTTCAGAAGAAGCTGGCAAAGGGCCTCGAATTCACGCCGGAAGGCTGGCAGGAACTCTGCGCCTTCCACGCCTCGGTGCTCGCCAACGCCCGCCTGTCCTTCAACGTGCTGGTTTCGCGGGATTCCGAAACGGCGCGTCAGCTCGTGCTGGAAAAGGACCGCCTGCGCGACTTCGAGAAGGAAACCAGCCAGAAGCATTTCCTGCGCCTGCGCGACGGCACGCCGAAGTCGATCGAAACCAGTTCGATCCACCTCGACACCATCCGCGACCTCAAGCAGATCAATTCGCTGCTCGCCTCGATGGCCTATCCGGTGCTGGAAGAACACGGTCTGCTATCCGGCTCGCGCCTCAAGGCAAGCTGACCTCAGCCCAAGAAATCTGATTCTGCGTGAAGAATTTTCGGATTGCCCGCCTCGGGCATCCGTGGTTTGACACGCCCTCCCAAGAGGTGCCCATGCCGCTACCGCTGATTGCCCTGTTCATCGCGGCCTTCGCGTTCGGAACCACCGAATTCGTCATTGCCGGCGTGCTGCCGCAGGTCGCGCACGGCCTCGGCGTATCGGTTCCGTCCGCCGGCTATCTGGTCTCCGGCTATGCGCTGGGCATCGCCATTGGCGGGCCGCTGCTCACGCTCGCCACGCATGGCCTTTCGCGCAAGACGCTGCTTCTCGGACTGACGATCCTGTTCACACTCGGTCAGGTTGCCTGCGCACTTGCCCCCGACTTTGCCTCCATGCTGGCGTTGCGTGTCGCGATTGCCGTTGGGCACGGCGCGTATTTCGGCGTCGCCATGGTCGTGGCCGTCGGGTTGGTGCGGGAAGACCAGCGCGGCATGGCCGTAGCGCTTATCCTTGCCGGCCTTACCGTTTCAAACGTCATCGGCGTTCCGGCGGGCACCGCCATCGGCAACATCTGGGGTTGGCGCGCCACCTTCTGGGTCATGGGCGGCCTCGGCGTCTTTGCCATTACCGCCATTGCCGCGCTGGTTCCTGCAACGACTGGCGCTGCCGCTCAAAAACCCGGCCTGCTCCATGAAGTGCGCGCGCTCGGGCGTCAGCAGGTCTGGACCTCGCTCATCATCATGCTGATGCTCATGATCGGCCAGTTCGGGCCGTTCACCTACATCGCGCCCATGTTGCAGGAAGTCACCGGATTGAGCGAGGCGTGGGTGCCGTGGGTGCTTCTCCTCAACGGCGTCGGCGCAACCATCGGCGTCTTCATCGGCGGGCGGCTCGCAGACTGGAAGCTGATGCCATCCCTGATCACGCTGCTCGCCATGCAGGCGCTCATGCTCGGGGCCATCTACGCAGCCAGCCCCTATCCGCTGCCGATGATCGCGGCGATCACCGTTTGGGGCGGCCTCAACTTCGCCATCGGCACGCCGATCCAGACCCGCATCCTGTCGTGGACGGCGGATGCATCGGGCCTTGCCTCCTCGCTTATCCCGTCCGGCTTCAACATCGGCATTGCCATCGCGGCGTCGTTGGGCGCTGCCGTTCTCAACGCAGGCTATGGCTACCGCGCCCTGCCCCTGCTCGGCACCGTCGCCATGCTGGTCGCCGTCGCGGTTGCAGCGCTTTCCTACGTGGTTGAGCGCCAACGCAACCAGACGCCGCCGTTGCCTGCGCCTGCCGAATAAGGCGTTTCAGTCGCGCGCGCCGGCGAACAACACCGTCGAACTGCCGCCGCCAGCCGGCCACGTCCGGATCGCGCGATCCTTGCCGCCGGTCAGCACCGAGCCGTCCGGCGCGAAGGCCACCGAATAGAGCGATGCCCTGCCGACAAACTGCATCACCTCGCGACCGGTTTCCATGTCCCAGATGCGCGCCGTGCCATCGAGTGAACAGCTCAATATGCGCTTGCCGTCCTCGGACAGCACCAGCGCATAAACCGTTCCCGAATGCCCGTTGAACTGGCGCAGTTGATCGCCGGAGGCCACGTCCCAAAGCTTGATCGTGTAGTCGCCGCTGCCCGTCACCAGCTTGCTGCCGTCAGCGGTGAACGCCGCGCCGTAAGTGCCGCGCTCATGCCCTTGCCACGTCCGTATCAGGCGGCCCTCGTCAATGTCCCAAAGGTTGAGCAGGCCGTCGATGCTGCCACTGACGGCCTTTGTCCCATCCGGTGAAATCGCAACCGAAGAAATCGACCACGAATGCCCTGAAAGCACGTGCAACACCCTGCCGGCGTCGATGTCCCAGACGATCACCGTTCCCGTATCGTGCCCGCTGACAGCGCGTTTTCCGTCCGGCGAAAGCGCCAGCTTGTTCGCGCCGCCATTCTCGCCGGCCGAAAACACGTGCAGCACCGCACCATCCTCGATGGACCGCAGCACGATCTCGCCGTCGTCGCCGGCTGTCAGCCCGCGCTTGCCATCGGGCATGAACAGCGCCGCGCGCGCCATGTCCTTGTGAACGCCAAGCGTCTTGGCCAGCCGTTTACCTTCAAGATCCCAAAGCTTGATCGTGCGGTCGGTGCTGGCGCTCATCAGGAAATGGCGGTCCGGCGAAACGGCCAGCCACACAACCGCATCATGGTGTCCATCAGCCTGTGCTGGCTGAGGTGCCTCTGCCTTTGGCAATGGCGCTGTCGTCTGCGGCGGCTCAGGCTGTTGAGCCGTCTCGACCGGCGCGGGTGCCGGTTCCGCGGCAATGCGCGGCGGCTGGGCGAGATCCGGCGCAGGCGAAAACTGCGGCCATGCTTCTTCCGCCTGCTTTTCTACAGGTGCCGCAGGCTGCGGCGCTGGCTGTTCAGTTTGCACAGGTGCGGGAAGAGCCGCATCGGGCGCGGCAACGGTGCCGTCATTCGCCGCTTCCGTGTTGGCTTCTGGGATGGGTCCTTGGGCCGGTTGGTCCGCGAGGATCACTACGAAGGCGATCAGCGGCAAGGCGTAGAGAAGCCGGCGCGCCCATGACGATTGTTCAGGACGAGCCACGGCATCCCTGCCGAACAGCGGCGCAGGCGACGACCGCGCTGCGCGATCTTCATCGAAATTCCAAAGCCGCCATGCGCCGATGATTGACGCAAGTCCGCCCACCAGAAACAGGGCAATCCGCACCATCGGCAGACTGCCGTCACCGGCCATGGCGGTTCCGCCGACGCCTTCGCCGGTCAACGCCAGATAAAGACGATGGAAGCAAAGCAGCGCGGCGATCAGGAGCAGGATCGCAAAGAGCCGGTCAACAAGCCTGATCACGCTCTTGGCCTCCCCCAGGCTCGTCACGACCCGGCCAGTTTCGCACAAAACCGCAGCTTTGCCGATAGTCTGGCCGGGTCAGTCAGCCGGGGAGGAACAAACCATTGCGAACCTCGTGAATTTTTTGCCCGCGCTTCAGCCCTTGGCCGCTTCACGCATCAGTTCGAGCAGCCGCCTTATGGCAGGCGACGCGGAAGCCCGGTCGAGCCTAGCCACTTCACGCTCAGCCGCCGCCTTCACATCGGCACCGTGCGGAAGTTCAAGCAGCCAGGCAAGGAACACGTCCTCAGGCTGGGTCTTCGGCGAAGGCCAGGCGGGCGCTCGCTCCGCCCTGCCCTTGAACATGTCCGGTCGCATGTAGGTTCCCATGCCTAAGCCTCGATTTCGATTGAACTGAGTGGTTTGGAGCAGCAGGCCAGGATGTAGCCTTCCGCGATCTCGTCATCGAGGATGCCGCCATTGTGGCTCATCTCAACCTCGCCCGACGTCTTCTTGACCTTGCATGTGCCGCAGAGTCCGAACTCGCAGGCGGCTGAAATCCTGACACCAGCGGCCCGCGCCGCCTGCAACACCGTCTGGCCCGGCAGACACTCGGCCTCAACATCGGAAGCGCCGAAACGGATCGCCACAGCCTCCTGCGACGGCGCTATCCCAGCGCTTGGTGACGCATCATCGGCAAACGGCGCCGGCACCGGCGCAACGACCGGCTTGCCGAAGCTTTCCTCGTGGTAGTGCTGCATGTCGAAGCCGGACGTTTCCAGCATCTCGCGCACGGCGCGCATGAACGGTTCCGGCCCGCAGCAGAACACCTCGCGTTCGCGGAAGTCGGGCGCGAGGAGCGGCAGGCGCACGGCGTCGATGCGTCCCATATGGCCAAACCAGCTTTCGCGGCTCGACCGTTCCTCGATCAGGAAGCCGAGGTTCAGCCCCGGCATGCGGCTGCCTAAAAGTTCCAGTTCCTTGCGGAAAATGATCTCTTCCGGCCGCCGCGCGCAGTTGACGAAGGAAACGTCCGTCCATGGCGCGCAGTCGTTCAGCCAGCGCAGCATCGACATCATCGGCGTGATGCCGGAGCCTGCCGAGACGAACATATACTTCGCCGCCGGATAGACGTGGTGCGAGAAGTCACCCGCCGGCCCGAAGGCCTTCACCCGCGCGCCAACCTTGAGGTGATCGAACATCCAGCGCGTGCCGATGCTGCCCGCCTGCGCCTTCACCGTCACGGCAATCGAAAACGGCCGCGACGGCGACGACGACAGTGTATAGGTGCGCATCACCGGCTCGTCGCCCACCGGCAGTTCCAGCGTGACGAACTGGCCGGGCTTGTAGCGGAACCATGTCTGCGCGTCGGAGCGGAAGACGAAGGTCTTCACGTCCGGCGCTTCGTCGACGATGCCGATCACTTCCAGCACCTGCAGCCGGTCGTTCCACGGCGTCATCTCGTCGAGATGGCGATAGAGATTGAGATCGGTCATGGCGTTCATGGCTGCCTCGTCACGCCACGTTGCGCAGCGTAGGCTCGACGCCGCCCGCCAGCCGCGGCTCGATGAAGCCCGCATACCAGTCGAGGAACTGGATCACGCCGCCTTCATGCAGTTCCGAATACGGCCCCGGCTCATAGGCCGGCGACTTGATGCCGAACGCATTCTCCTCGACGATGCGGCGATCCTCGTCATTGGTCTCGGTCCACACATGGATGAGCTCGGCCAGATCGTAGTCGGCACCCTCGACCGCGTCCTTGTGCACCAGCCACTTCGTCGTCACCGCCGTCTCGGTGGCGCTGAGCGGAATGACGCGGAAGGTAATGGCGTGGTCGATCAGCACGTGGTTCCAGGTGGTCGGGTAGTGGTAAAGCATCAGCGTCCCGATGCGGTCCGCTCTCACAGCATCTGAAAGATGCCGGCGCACCGCCGGCCTGCCGCTTGTCGTATAGCTCACCGCATCCCGAAGCAGCGGCGCGCGCGTGGCGCGATACTGGTCGTCCGGGTCAATCCGGAAACGCGCCGGCAGACCAGCCGCCTCGCATTTGGCCCAATGTTCCAGCATTTCCGGGTCGCTTTCCGCGCCGTTGACGCCGGTCACAGTCGGCGCTTCGGGGAAAGTCTTGCAAAGCTCCGGATGGTTGCCCGCGCAGTGATAGCACTCGCGGTTGTTCTCCCACACCAGCTTCCAGTTGCCCTTCTCCACAATGGTCGTCTCGTGCGCGACCTTGGCATCGACGAGATTATGCGGCGCGAAATAGGGCTCCATCATCGCCCGGAAGGGCCGGAAATCCGCCGGCTTCTCCGCCAGGCAAATGAAGATGTAGCCGGCGACGCTTTCGCAGGCGACCGGCTTCAGCCCAAAGTCTTCCTTACAAAATCCATCGGCCATCTGCCGCGCGAATACCAGCGAGCCGTCGAGATCGTAGGTCCACTGGTGATAGGGGCACACAAGACGAGCCGCCGTGCCTTTGTGCGTGTTGCACACCCGGCTGCCGCGATGCCGGCATGAATTGTGCAGGGCGCGGATCACGCCGTCGCGGCCGCGCACCACCACCACCGGGTAATCGCCCACCTGCACCGTGAAGAAGCTGCCGGGCTTGGCGATCTCGCAGTCATGGCCAACGAACAGCCAGTCCCGGTACCAGATCATTTCCATGTCCAGCCGGAAGAATTCAGGATCGTTATAAAAAGGCTGCTCCAGGCTGAAACCCTTCCGCCTGCTGCAGATCAGCCTCAGCATTTCGTTACGTGCGTCACCGGTGCGTATGTCCATGTCCGTCCTCGCAAAGGCACAAGGACTGAACTGGTGGTGATTTCAGGGGTAGATGGGCGCAGGCGCATCTTGCCCGAACCGCTCTGCCTCTCGACCGCCCACCGCGATCAGTCAGGTTAAACAGTCCAAGGCTGGTTTCCGGGCTTCGGAGCCGTCCCTTGCAGGACCATCCCGACACCTTCCCGGATCATCAGATCCAGTGGCATCCGTCGGGACTTTCAACTCCGCTACCGTTGCGGGGGCAGCGCCGGCATCAAACCGGCTTCCCAATTATCCGCTTCAGCCAAAACCGAAGCGGCACCTTGAACGGTTTCATCAGACCATGAACGCCGGTCCACCGAGTCCACGAATGCGACATCGCTCTGGCGCAAAGGCGATATCAACGAACCATCGAGGCGCATCTGCGCGCAGATGATCCTCAGGTGCCTTCGCCCCATCCGAATCGCAGTTGGAAAAAAGACTCAGCCTCGGTCTTGAAATAATCCAAATCATGAAACATATGAAGTTACATGAAACGAGACAGCAGACTTTCCGGCGTGCTCCATGTCCTCCTGCACATGGCCGAACACCGCCACCCCGTCACTTCCGAGACACTCGCCAAGGCGATGACCACCAACCCGGTCGTCATTCGCCGCATCATGGCCGGCCTGCGCGATCAAGGTTACGTCCAGTCCGAAAAGGGCCACGGCGGCGGCTGGTCCATTGCCTGCGACCTGTCAAAGGTAACCCTGCGCGACATCTATCATGCGCTCGGCGATCCCTCCCTGCTTGCCATGGGCAACCGCACCGAAGCGCCCGGCTGTCTCGTCGAACAATCCGTCAACGCCGCGCTCAGCAAGGCTTTCGACGACGCCGAAGCGTTCCTGCTTGCCCGCTTCGGCGAAGTCACCCTCGCCGCCCTCAGCGCGGACTTCCACCGCCGCATGCTCGCCAGAGGCGGCGCATCCCACGATCTGGAGACCATTCATGCTTCATGATGCCATCGTCATCGGCGGCAGCTTTGCCGGCCTGTCCGCTGCAACCTATCTCGCCCGCGCGCGCCGCTCGGTCGCCATTGTCGACACCGGTGCGCCGCGCAACCGCTTCGCCGCCCACTCGCACGGCTTCCTCGCGCAAGACGGCAGCAATCCGGGCGCAGTGCTCGCCACCGCCCGCTCACAGGTCGCAGCCTATCCAACAACCACCTTCGTCAATGCCAAGGCCACCCGCGCCAGCGGGCAGACTGACGGCTTCTCGGTTGAATTGGCGACCGGCGAAACCCTTTCAGGCCGCAGGCTGGTACTTGCCTTCGGCATCTCGGACGAGCTGCCCGATGTTCCCGGCATCGCTGAGCGTTGGGGCAACAGCGTCATCCATTGCCCCTATTGCCACGGCTATGAATTCAGCAACCAGCGCCTCGGCGTGCTGTACTCCTCGGAGAAGTCGCTGCATCAGGCGATGCTGATTGCCGAATGGGGACCGACGACCCTTTACCTCAACGGCGCCTCCCTGCCCGACAGCGCCACGCTTGCCGAACTGGAAAAACGCGGCGTCGTCATTGAGCCCACCAGAGTTACAGCCCTGCACGGCGACGGAACAAGCCTCTCCGCCATCGAGCTTGCCGACGGCAGGCTTGCCACCCTCGACGCGCTCTACGTCGCTCCGCAGAACCACTTGAACAGCGACATCGCCACACAACTCGGTTGCGTCATGGACACGAACCCTGTCGGCACCGTCATCCGCACCAGTTCAATGCAGGAAACCAGCGTTCCCGGCATCTTCGCCGCCGGCGACATCACGCGCGGCGCACACAGCGTCACATGGGCCAGTTCCGATGGCGTCACTGCGGGCGTTTCCGCCCATCGCTCTTTGGTTTTCTAACTCACACAAGGCCATTTCGAGCCGAGCCGAACTCGGCCCGAACCCCTGCCCTTCATTCATTTCGAAAAATATTCAACCAATCGGTTGACTTTCATTTTCGACAGGCAGATATTCAACCGCATGGTTGAATTATTCGCACCCCAGCTCGACACCATCTTCCACGCCCTTGGCGATGCCACGCGTCGTCATATGCTGAGCGACCTCGCCTCGGGCGAACGCACGGTCAGCCAGTTGGCCGAGCCTTTTTCCATTTCCCTCGCCGCCGCGTCCAAGCACATCAAGGCGCTGGAAAATGCCGGCCTCATTCGCCGCGAGGTTCGCGGGCGCACGCATTTCTGCCGCCTCGAACCCGGCCCTCTCGCCAGCGCGCATGAGTGGCTGAGCCATTACCAGCGCTTCTGGACCGGCCGCCTTGATGCGCTTGAGGAACTGCTGCGCAAGGAAGACGCGCTCAAATCCCCTACCACTCAAAACCCCTCACCAAACAGAGATGACACGAAAGGAGACGACCGATGACCGAACTTGCCACTGTGGGTTCCTATGGCGTGCTCACCGAGCCCGCCACATTGAAGATCGAACGCCTTTTGCCCGGCCCGATCGAACGCGTCTGGGCCTACCTCACCGAGAGCGACCTGCGCCGCAAATGGCTGGCGTCGGGCGACATGCAGATGAAGGTCGGCTCCACGGTCGATTTCGTCTGGCGCAACGACGAACTGACCAATCCACCCGGCCAGCGTCCGCCGAATTTCCCCGAAGATCACCGCATGCAGTGCCAGATCACCGAACTCGATCCCCCGCATAAACTGGCGATCACCTGGGGCAGCACCGGCGGCGTCACCTTCGAATTGAAGGAGCAAGGCAAGGAGGTCCTGCTGACGCTCACCCACCACCGGATTCCCGAGCGCTCCATCCTGCTCAACGTTAGCGCCGGCTGGCACATGCATCTGGATATTCTTGTCGCCCGGGCAAGAGGCGAGGAACCGCAGCCGTTCTGGGATGGCTGGGCCCGTCTCAAGAAGGATTACGACAAGCGCCTTCCGGCCTGAAACCGGCAGGCCAACCGGCCGGGCGTTTCGACGCCCGGTCGTGCTTCATCTGAAAATCGCTCGAAAGCTCACCGCTTCGGCGGCCACGCAAGTTCAGGGCCTGTCCTGAAAAACGATACGTTGTTGGTGAAGATACTCGCCGGGACAAGCCTGATCATGCGGCCATCCGGATGATCGATCTCGGCCACATTGTCGATGAACCACGCGTTCCAGTCCGCCTCCGGACCGAGATATTTGTTGAGCAGCCGCCTGAAACGGTCCGGCGCCATCGGCTCTATGGTGGCGCGACCGCGCAAGCCCAGATGCAGCAATATGCCGGCTTCGGCGTCGAAGTGGACGATTTCCACCGCGCAACGCGGCTCGCGTTCAAGGCATTTCACCGCGCTCCCGTCCGAAGAGCCGAGGAGCCAGATGGCGCCCTCTTCCCAGATGAACCACACCGGCGCATTTCGCGGCGCACCATCGGCGCTTACCGTCGCCAAATTCGCCATCAGCGGTCGAGACAGCACATCTTCCGGGTCGAATTCCGTCATCGCAAGATGTTAGAGCGTTTCAAGGCCGAGTAGAAGCACTCCGCCCTACCCCAGCAAGCCCTTGATCAGCCCGCTTGCCTTGCCGAAATCCATCTGCCCGGCATATTTCTCGCGCAGCGCGGCCATCACCTTGCCCATGTCCTTGACGCCTGCCGCGCCGGTCTCGGCAATCGCGGCACGGATGGCGGCTTCCGTTTCCGCCTGGTCGAGCTGCTTCGGCATGAAGTCGCGGATGACCACGATCTCCTCGCGCTCCTTGGCGGCGAGTTCGGGCCGGTTGCCATCGTCGAACGCCTTGGCCGAATCTTCGCGCTGCTTGACCATCTTGGCCAGCAGTTGCGCGATCTCGTCGTCGCTGGCGGCGTCCTTGCCCGCGCCGCGATTGGCGATGTCGCGATCCTTGATCGCAGCCTGCATCAGCCTCAGCGTCGAAAGGCGCGCCTTGTCGCCGCCCTTCATCGCGGTCTTCACTTCGTCGCTCAGCCGTTCGCGCATGGCCATTGTCCTTCACTGTGCGTACATGATTTAAAACTGGCACCGATAAATGGCATTCTGGCTGGAATCTCAAGTAGGCGAAGCATCATGCGGTGTTGGCATGAAGGACGGCCAGGGTGGAAAATCACGACAACTTGTCGGGTCGGGCGATCCTCTTTCGTCCTTGGGGCTGGAACGGCATTTTGCGGGACGTCACCATCCGCAAATGAAACCAGCCCATGCGAAAACAGTTATAGAAGCTGACAAAAAGGATGAACGACATGCCCAGCACCATCCACCTGCACCGCGTCCTGACAACCTCGCCGGAAAAGCACTACCGCGCCTTCATCGAGGCCGACGCCCTTGCCAAGTGGCTGCCGCCGAACGGCTTTGCCTGTACCGTCCATAGTCTGGAACCAAAAGTCGGCGGCACGTTCAGGATGTCGTTCCGCAACTTCACTACCGGCGACAGCCATTCCTTCGGCGGCGAGTATAAGGAGCTCGTTCCGGGTGAGCGCCTGCGCTACACCGACAAGTTCGATGATCCAAACCTGCCGGGCGAAATGCAGGTTACGGTCAAGCTGAAGAAAGTCTCCTGCGGCACCGAGCTGAACATCGAGCAGGCCGGCATACCCGATCTGATCCCAGCCGAAGCCTGCTATCTCGGCTGGCAGGAATCGCTGCGCAATCTGGCAAGGCTGGTCGAGCCCGAGATCACCCAATAAAGCTCCGGCCGGCGATCAGAAGTCCCAGCCATGGATTAGGCAAGGTAAAGGCGGGATGCAGCGATTGACCCTGCGCCCGCCTTCCCCTATGTGAAGGCCTTGCAACCGCACTTTTGAATACGCGTGGAAGCTGCCGGCATCGCCGCTGCGCGTTTTTTGCTGCGCGAATGATTGCTTTCGCCCGCAGCCATTTGATGGAGCGCCGCCATGGCATCGACCACCCCTTGGGTCTCGGAAAAACCGACCGCCCTGCTCGTTCTCGCCGACGGAACGGTGATCGAAGGGCGCGGCCTTGGCGCAACCGGCGAAGCTGTCGCGGAAGTCTGCTTCAACACCGCACTCACCGGCTACCAGGAAATCCTCACCGATCCCTCCTATGCCGGCCAGATCGTCACCTTCACCTTCCCCCACATCGGCAATATCGGCACCAATGACGAAGACATCGAGGACCTGCATCCGGCCGCACGCGCCGGCGCGGTCGGTGCCGTATTCAAGGCCGATGCCACCAACCCGTCCAACTATCGCGCCGTCAGCCATCTCGACCAGTGGCTGAAGCGGCGCGGCATCGTCGCACTTTCGGGCATCGACACGCGCGCGCTGACCTCCCTTATCCGCGAAAAGGGCCTCGCCAACGCCGTCATCGCCCATCATCCAGACGGCAGGTTCGACGTCGAGGATCTGAAGCGCCGCGCCGCCGCATGGTCGGGCCTCGTCGGCCTCGACCTCGCCAAGGAAGTCACCTCGGGCCAATCGTCCGTATGGAACGAGACGCCGTGGGTGTGGAACGAAGGCTATGGCGAACAGGCCGAGCCCACCATGCACGTCGTCGCCGTCGATTACGGCGTGAAGCGCAACATCCTGCGCCTTCTGGCCGGTCTCGGCGCCAAGGTCACCGTTGTGCCGGCCAAGACCGAGGCAAAGGAAATCCTCGCCATGCAGCCGGACGGCATCTTCCTGTCCAATGGTCCCGGCGACCCGGCCGCCACCGGCGAATATGCCGTGCCGATCATCCAGGACCTGCTCGACACCGAAATCCCGATCTTCGGCATCTGCCTCGGCCACCAGATGCTGGCGCTGGCGCTCGGCGGCAAAACCGAGAAGATGCACCAGGGCCACCACGGCGCAAACCATCCAGTCAAGGACCACACCACCGGCAAGGTCGAGATCGTGTCGATGAACCACGGTTTTGCGGTCGATGCGGATTCGCTGCCCGCTGGCGTCGAGGAAACCCACGTCTCGCTGTTCGACGGCTCGAACTGCGGCATCGCGCTCACCGGCCGCCCGGTGTTCTCCGTCCAGCATCACCCGGAAGCCTCGCCCGGCCCGCAGGATTCGCACTACCTCTTCCGCCGCTTCGCCAATCTTGTTCGCGAGCGGCAGGGGCAACCCGCATTGGCAGAGCGCGCGTAGCTTCCTTCTCCCCTTTCACGGGGAGAAGGTGGCGGCAGCCGGATGAGGGGCGGCACAACGGTCGCCGAAATGCCGTTTCCTTAACTCACACCAATAGGCGTCAGTGCCCACCGGCTCCGGCGGGTTCCTCGGCGTGCATCTGCGCTACTTCCTTGGGCGTCGGCTTCTTCACCTTGGTCACGAACACCAGAAGCGATAGCGCAAGGAAGACGCCGCCCACAACGTAAGGCGCACCGGCGAACTCAACCGGTGCGCTCGGTCCGGTGAACCACGAAAAGATCGCCGTGTAGAGGATCGGTGTGATGATCGACGTGATCGAAAAGATCGACGTCATCGCGCCCTGCAATTCGCCCTGCGCCGACGGCGGCACCTTGGCGGCGGCAAGGCTGCGCAGCGGCGGGTCGGCCAGCGCCTCCAGGCACCCGGCCACAATCACCGCATAGACCATCCAGCTTTGCCAAGCGAACGCGTAGCCGAATGCGCTCGCGGCGGTGAAGGCCAGGCCTATCGCCGCCGTGCGCCATTCGCCGAGCTTCGGGATCGCGCGCGGCAGCACCGTTGCCATGACAATCGCACCGCACAGCCCGAAAGCGCCCAGCGAAAAGCCGATCTGCTGTTCGCTCCAGCCGTAGCGATAGGTGCCGACGAACGCCCACACCGCCGGATACATCATGTGGCCAAGCGTCATCAGGAAGAATACCAGCCCGATCCAGCCGATGCCCGGATAGTTGCGCATCTGCTGCAGCGCGCCGAGCGGATTGGCCCGCTTCCATTCGAACTTGCGCCGGTGCTTTTCGTCCAGTGTTTCCGGCAGCAAAAAGTAGCCGACCACGAAATTGATGAACGCAAGTCCTGCCGCAAAATAGAACGGCACGCGCGGCCCGAACTGGCCAAGCAGCCCGCCCAGAACCGGGCCGATGACGAAGCCGACGCCGAAGGCGATGCCCAGCAAGCCAAAATTCTTCGCCCGGTTCGAATCGTCGCTGACGTCGGCAATCAGCGCCGAAGCGGTCGAGTAGCTCGCCCCGCTGATGCCGGCCAGCACGCGCCCGATGAACAGCATCGGATAGGACCAGGCGATCGCGCAGATCAGGTTGTCGATGGAGAAGGTGAACACCGATGCGAGCAGGATCGGCCGCCGCCCGAAGCGGTCGCTCAGGTTGCCGATCAGCGGCGCGAAGAAGAACTGCATCGCCGCATAGACGAAGAACAGCCATCCGCCCTCGATCGCCGCGTCGCTGATGCTGACGCCCGACAGCTCCTGCAGATAGGCCGGCAACACCGGCATGATGATGCCGAAGCCGATGATGTCGAGCAGAAGCGTCGTGAAAACGAGCGCCAGCGCGCGCTTTTTCTGAACCGCGTCAATCATGCCGTGTTCCTGTATCAAGCCGCATCGCAGGCGAACGGCCCTTATAGGGCAGTTGCCACACCAGAACAATAAGAGAACATATCAAAAGTTTTCATGCTGACATTCCTTGCCAGCATGAAGGCTCCGATTTCGCTTCGGGTCGCGATTCAGGTCAGGGTGCGGCGAAAATGGTGGATTTCGAGAACCGGAGCGGAGTGTACTCAAAGGTACATGAGCACCGGAAGCGCAGAAAGCCGCCTTTTGCAGACCACCCTCACCTGAATCCTAGATCGGGTTGTTGAACGTATCGCAGTCCGACAACTTGCCGCTCTTGAAGCCGCGCGCAAACCATGTCTGGCGCTGCTGCGAGGTGCCGTGGTTGAAGCTTTCCGGCACCACATAGCCCTGCATCTTCTTCTGCAGTGTATCGTCGCCAATCTGCTGGGCCGCGTTAAGCGCCTCCTCGAGATCGCCCTGCTCCAGGATGCCCTTCTGCGCAGTGAAGTGACCCCACACGCCGGCGAAGCAGTCTGCCTGTAGCTCGACCTGCATCGACATGTGGTT
This sequence comes from Mesorhizobium sp. FG116, assembly GCF_057809835.1. Taxonomy (NCBI): domain Bacteria; kingdom Pseudomonadati; phylum Pseudomonadota; class Alphaproteobacteria; order Hyphomicrobiales; family Phyllobacteriaceae; genus Mesorhizobium; species Mesorhizobium sp. FG116. The sequence goes on along the minus strand of NZ_JBMDKS010000019.1, from coordinate 16,996 downwards.
GGCGTCCGCCTCGCTCATCTGCTGGCGCATCTGGTTGAACTTCGGCAGCACGCCGATCAGGTTCTGCACATGGTGGCCAACTTCGTGCGCCACAACATAGGCTTCGGCGAAATCGCCCGACGCGCCGAACTGCTCCGACAACTGCCGGAAGAACGAGGTGTCGAGATAGACCTTGCGGTCGCTCGGGCAATAGAACGGCCCGGATGCCGACGAAGCGAAACCGCAGGCAGAGCGAATCTGACCGTCGAACAGGTGAAGCGTCGGCTCTTCATAGGTCAGGCCGTTTGCCTTGAAGATGCCGTTCCACACGTCTTCCGTCTCTGCCAGCACGGTCGAAACGAACTGCTTCATCTCGTCATTAGCCGGAGTGCCGGTACCCGAATCGGATTGCGTGATGCGGCCGCTGCCATCCTCAGGCCCAAGGCCGCCGCCGGCCAGGATCTGCATCGGGTCGATGCCGCAGGCCTTCAGCGCGAAGAACAGAACGACGAGGATAACGATGGTGGAAAGCCCGCCGCCGCCGGCCCGCCCGCCTATCGGAATGCGAAACTGGCCGGGTCCGCCGCCCAGGCCGCCGCCGGGTCGTCCGAAGCCGCCGCCTTGTCCGCGGGAATCCTCGACATTGTCACTTTGACGACGGCCTCTCCAAAGCATCTCAAACCCTCATCTGATAGTGCATCGGTGGTCGCAGGCCGCGGGGGCGTCGTCGCTGCGGTTGAACTTTGCAACAAATATCTCAATGGTTGCGGCGAGTCATGACCATTCTTCGCCGTCATGCCGCCTGCGCGCCATACGAGCACGCTAGCCCCGCTGCTTGGCTCCCGCGCTCTTGCCATCCGAACTCTTCGAACGCTCCTCGAAGCGCGCGGCACCCTTCTTCAGATCCTTGCCGGTTGCGGCCTCCACCTTGCGCTCTTCCTTCGCTGCGGCCTGCTTCAATCCCTTAGCTGCAGCCTTACCCTTTGCCGTCACGGCCTTTTCCGCACCCATGTCTCGTCCTCCGCTTGGCGCCCATCGATTTGCGGGCGTTGCAGTCAACGCGGCGCTGGCCTGCCGGTTCCGAAATAGTCGTATCGATGGGTAGGGGAAAATCGCGGCAGCGTCAGTCGGCGGCCATGGCGCGGCGGAACGCGGCAAGCGTCTCGGCGCTTACGTGATGCTCGATGCCCTCGGCATCGATGCGCGCGGTCTCGGCGCTCACGCCCAGAGAGCGCAAAAAGGCTTCCACCGTCTGGTGTCGTATGCGGCTTTCTTCAGCCATCCGCCGGCCAGCTTCGGTCAGGAACACGCCGCGATAGGGCTTGCGCGACACCAGACCGTCCGTGCACAGGCGACTCAGCATCTTGGCCACCGTCGGCTGGGCTACGCCAAGCCTTGCCGCAATATCCACTTGCCGCGCCTCGTTGCCGTCCTCGATCAGGTCGGCAATCAGTTCGACATAGTCTTCCACCAGCGCCCCGCGCCGCGCCTCACGCGTTGCGCGGAACCCTTCCGAGTGCACCTCGGCATCGGGAAGCGGTTCTTCGCGCGCAACAGGACGTTTTCTGGGCGCCACCACTTCCTCCTTCCTCACAGCTAAGGCCCGGCCCCATCGAAAGGGTCGAAACCATCTTTCACATTCATAGCACAGGCTTGGTTATATCGCGCAACCGACCTCACCCGCCCTTTTGCCTGTTTAACCCTTTCGGCAGGCTCCGCAACCCTCACCCCGATAGGCTTTCGTCCAACAGGCGAGCGAGCCATCACAATGAAATATAGCCTATTGTATAATGTTGAGCCTTGGCATAATTATTGGCGATCGGAACGTCCCCGCCTCGAAAGCCCACAATGTCCGAAACCGAACTCGCCGCATCGTCCCACGAGAGCAAGCGCTTCTTCCAGCGCTCGCCGGAGGCCATGCCCAGCCTGCCGGAGGTTCACGCCTCCATCGCGGTTCCCACGACAGGTGTCTGGTTCCGTCGGCTGTTCGCCTTCATGGGGCCGGGCTACATGGTCTCGGTCGGCTATATGGACCCGGGCAACTGGGCCACCGACCTCGCCGGCGGCGCGCAGTTCGGCTACACGCTTTTGTTCGTCATCATGCTGTCCAACCTGATGGCGATCCTCCTGCAGGCGCTTTCCGCCCGTCTCGGCATCGCCACCGGCCACGACCTTGCCCAGGCCTGCCGCGCCTATTACCCGAAGCCAGTCGCCTACATGCTATGGGTCGCCTGCGAGCTCGCCATCATCGCCTGCGACCTGGCCGAAGTCATCGGCACGGCAATCGCGCTCCAGCTCCTGTTCGGCATTCCGCTGGTCGGCGGCGTTTTGCTCACCGCGCTTGATGCCTTCCTCGTCCTTCTTTTGATGAACAAGGGCTTCCGTTATCTCGAAGCCTTCGTCATCGCGCTTCTCATCATCATATTCGGCTGCTTCGCGGTGCAGATCTTCGTCGCAGCGCCGGCTCCCGGCACCATTCTGCACTCGATGTTCGTGCCCTCGTCGGAAATCGTCACCAACCCGGCCATGCTCTACATCGCCATCGGCATCATCGGCGCCACCGTCATGCCGCACAATCTCTACCTGCATTCCTCCATCGTGCAGACCCGCGCCTATAAGCGCACCGATGAGGGCAAGCGCGACGCCATCAAGTGGGCCACCATCGATTCCACCATCGCGTTGATGCTGGCACTATTCGTCAACGCCTCGATCCTGATCGTCGCGGCCGTCGCCTTCCACGGCACCCCGCATCAGGACGTGGCCGAGATAGGCGACGCCTACCAGTTGCTCTCGCCTCTGCTCGGCCTCGGCATTGCCTCGACGCTGTTTGCCGTGGCGCTGCTCGCGTCCGGCCTGAATTCCACCGTCACCGCCACGCTGGCCGGCCAGATCGTCATGGAAGGCTTCCTGCGCCTGCGCCTGCCGCATTGGGCGCGCCGCCTGCTCACCCGCGGCCTCGCCATCATCCCGGTCGTGTTCGTCACTATCCTCTACGGCGAAAAGGGCACCGCCGAGCTTCTCGTGCTCAGCCAGGTCGTCCTGTCCATGCAGCTTCCCTTCGCGGTCGTCCCGCTCGTCTCCTTCGTCTCGGATCGCAACAAGATGGGCAACCTCGCCATCCCGCGCGCCGTGTCGTGGCTTGCGTGGTTTGTCGCCGCGCTCATTTTGATGCTGAACTTCAAGCTGCTCTACGACACCGTCGTCGGCTTCGGCTGACCCGGAGGGACCCCGCCCTTCCTTGCAAATTTTCGCCGAAGCCTGTCGGATAGCGTCCTGCTCAATCGTCATTCCTGACGAAGCGGGCCGCAACGGACCAGCAGCTACGGAATAAAGGGAAGGCTCTCATGCGCAAGATCAAAGCCGCGACTTTCGTCAGCCTCGACGGCGTCATGCAGGCTCCGGGCGGGCCGCAGGAAGACACCGCAGGCGGTTTCAAATATGGCGGCTGGACGTTCCATTATTGGGACGACGTCATGGGCAAAGTCATGGACGAAGCCTTTTCCAAGCCTTTCGATCTTCTGCTTGGCCGGCGCACCTATGACATCTTCGCCGCCCACTGGCCGCATGCGCCAGAAGAAGACCCGATCGCGAAAACCTTCAACGTGGTCACCAAATACGTCGCCACCCATTCGCCCGATACGCTCGCCTGGCAAAACAGCGTATCGCTCGGCCCCGACGTCGTCGCCACTCTGCGCAAGCTGAAGCGGGAAGACGGCCCCGACCTGCTCATCCAGGGCTCCAGCGAACTTATCCAGACATTGCTTACCGCCGACCTCATCGACGAGATCACATTGCTGGTGTTCCCCTTGACCCTCGGCTCCGGCAAGCGCCTGTTCGGCAGCGGAGCGATGCCTGCCGCCCTCAAGCTCGTTTCCTCGCAGGCTTCGAGCACCGGCGTCATCATGGCGACTTACGTGCGCAGCGGCGAGATCAAGACCGGCTCCTTCGCCCTTGAGGAACCGAGTGAAGCGGAAGTCGAACGCCGCGCCAAGGTCGAAGCCGGCAAGTGAGGGTGCCTACTCCGCCGGCATCGGCGCAACTCGCGCCGTTTTCAAGCTTGCGGCCAGCAGTGCAAGCGCCGCAAGCGGGAATGCCGCCGCGATGACGCCGAGATTGGCCGGCGTCGAATATTCCAGCACCCTGCCCCCGAGCACCGTGCCGATGGCGATGCCGAGATAGATTGCCGAGGCATTGAGCGACAGTGTCAGGTGCGCAATGTCCGGCGCATAGGCCACGAGCCGGCTTGCTTGCGCCGGCGGGAACCCCCAGCCGATGATCCCCCACGGCACCATCAGCCCGATCAGGATCGGGCCGGCCAGTTCATGCGGAACGAATGTCAGGTCGAACGAGATCGTCAGGCAGACCAGCGAGGATAGTATCAGCGAAAGCACCACCACGCGCGTCGCTCCGAAGCGGTCGGCAAGGAATCCGCTGGACAGGTTGCCGATCACCGCGCCAACGCCGAAGGCCAGCAGCATGCCGGGCAAGGCGAGCGCAGGCAGGCCGGCGCCTTCCATGGCCAGCGGCGCGAAATAGGAAATCAGCATGAACCCGCCGGTCAGGTAGAGCAGCGTCACCATAAGTGACGGCATGATGCCCGGCTGGCCAAGGCTGTGCAGCCGCTCGCGCATGGTCAGGCGCGTTCCCTGCATCCCGCGCGGCAGCCGCAGCCACAGCACCAGCGAACAGGCAAGGCCAAGCAGCGCAATCGCGCCGAACGTGCCCCGCCAACCCCAGAAATTGGCGATCAGTGCGCCGAGCGGCGCGCCGAGCGCCACCGCAAACGTCGTCCCGCCGACCACGACCGAAATGGCCAGCGCCCTGTGCTCCGGTCCGGCCAAAGCCACGGCGGTCGCCTGCGCGGTCGCAGCAAACAGGCCCGCCGCCATGCCCATGATGATCTGCGCCGCCGCCAGCGCCGTGAACGACGAACTCGTCGCCGCGACGCCGTTGCCTGCCACGAATATCAGCATCGCCACGACCAGAAGCTTGCGGCGGTCGGCTGCGCCGAACAGCGCCGATAGCGTCGGCGCTCCAATGGCATAGGCCAGCGAAAAGGCGGTGATCAGATAGCCGGCGCTCGGAATGGAAACATGCGCGTCAGCCGCAATCGATGGCAACAGGCTCGAGAAGACGAAGCCGACGGTGCTCATTGCGAACGAGCCGACCGCGAGCCATATAAGGCGTCTGTCCATGGAACTGTCCTTAGTTCAAGATTTATTGAACTATTGAACTTTCTGGCGCGATATGTCAATTACCTATCGCAAGGCTGCTGACAGCCCTGTGTCATGAACCCGGCCGCCAGCGCGGCCAAACCGAGTTGAAACCGACCGCCTATCCGGCCAAATCGAATTGAATCCGGCCGCCAAAGTTGTAGCCTGCGCCCATGAGCCTACCCCATCCTCTTCCCGAACAGATCACGCTCGCCAACGTGCTGTCAGCGCTGGGCGACCCCACCCGCCTCGCCATCATCGCTACGTTGAACCGCACCGGCACGCCGCTGAATTGCGGCCGCTTCAACGAGTTCGGCTCCAAGACCAATGTCAGCTACCATCTGGCCAAGCTGCGCGAGGCCGGCATCACCAATACCGAGGTCGCCGGCACCAGCCGGCTGATCACCTTGCGCCGGGCCGATCTCGACACGCTCTTTCCCGGCCTGCTTGATTCCGTGCTTGCCGCGGCACCCGATTCCGCCGCGCCCGCCAACGGCGAAAAATAGCGGCGACCCAAGCCAACACCCGCCACATTTCCGCCTGCGCCGATTACGCACAGTTCATTGGCCTAAAAGCGTACTTTTCGGGGTTACATCGCGCGGAACTCTCCCCTATAAGGCCCCCTTAGCCAACAAGAACCTTGCCCGCACACTGGCCCGGTCCTCCACGTCGCGTTCGCGCGAAACGGAGACACCTCGCGCCGGCCTTTCGTGCAGCCCAGACCTGACGGACCCGCCATGCCAAAACGCACCGATATCAAATCCATCCTGATCATCGGCGCCGGCCCCATCGTCATCGGCCAGGCCTGCGAGTTCGACTATTCCGGCACCCAGGCCTGCAAGGCGCTCAGGCAGGAGGGCTTCCGCGTCATCCTCGTCAACTCCAACCCGGCCACCATCATGACCGACCCGGAGCTGGCCGACGCAACCTACATCGAGCCGATCACGCCCGAAGTCGTCGCCAAGATCATCGCCAAGGAGCGCCCCGACGCGCTTCTCCCCACCATGGGCGGCCAGACCGCGCTCAACACCGCGCTGTCGCTTCGCCGCATGGGCGTGCTCGAGCGCTACAATGTCGAGATGATCGGCGCCGACGCCCACGCCATCGACAAGGCCGAGGACCGCGCCCTCTTCCGCGAGGCGATGAAGAAGATCGGCCTCGAAACGCCGAAGTCGATGCTGGCCAACGCCACCGACGTTAAGGATGCTGACCGCAAGAAGCACGAGGCCGACCGCGCGGCGCTCAAGGCCGAGAACCCCGCCAATCTCGACGCCGCGCTCGACGCGCTCGAAACCCGCTGGAACCTCGGCGAAGGCGACCGCAAGCAGCGCTACGTCGCGCATGCCATGGGCGTCGCTGCCCAGGCGCTCGACGCCGTCGGCCTGCCCGCCATCATCCGCCCGTCCTTCACGCTCGGCGGCACCGGCGGCGGCATCGCCTACAACCGCGCCGAGTTCTTCGACATCGTCCAGTCCGGCCTCGACGCCTCACCCACCACCGAAGTGCTGATCGAGGAATCGGTGCTCGGCTGGAAGGAATACGAGATGGAGGTCGTGCGCGACAAAGCCGACAACTGCATCATCATCTGCTCCATCGAAAACGTCGACCCGATGGGCGTCCACACCGGCGACAGCATCACGGTTGCGCCCGCGCTCACCTTGACCGACAAGGAATACCAGATGATGCGCAACGCCTCGATCGCGGTGCTGCGCGAGATCGGCGTCGAGACCGGCGGCTCCAACGTCCAGTTCGCCGTCAATCCGGCCGACGGCCGCCTCGTCGTCATCGAGATGAACCCGCGCGTCTCGCGCTCCTCCGCTCTCGCCTCCAAGGCCACCGGCTTTCCCATCGCCAAGATCGCCGCCAAGCTTGCCGTCGGCTACACGCTGGACGAGCTCGAAAATGACATCACCGGCGGCGCGACGCCCGCCTCCTTCGAGCCGTCCATCGACTACGTGGTGACAAAAATCCCGCGCTTCGCCTTCGAGAAATTCCCCGGCGCGGAGCCCACGCTCACCACCGCCATGAAGTCGGTCGGCGAAGTCATGGCCATCGGCCGCACCTTCCAGGAATCGCTGCAAAAGGCGCTGCGCGGTCTCGAAACCGGCCTCACCGGCCTCGACGAGATCGAGATCCCCGGCATTGGAACCGGCGACGACCGCAACGCCATCCGCGCAGCGCTTGGCACCCCAACACCCGACCGGCTGCGCATGGTGGCGCAGGCGATCCGCATGGGCACCTCGCTCGAAGACGTGCACGCCATGTGCAAGATCGACCCGTGGTTCCTCGAGCAGATCGCCGGCATCATCGCCCTTGAAGCCCGCATCCGCGAGCACGGCTTGCCGCAGGATGCCGAGAACCTGCGCATGCTGAAGGCTTCCGGCTTCTCCGACGCCCGCCTCGCCTCGCTCACCGGCAAGACCGCCAAGGAAGTCGCGCATCTGCGCAACGCGCTCGCCGTCCATCCCGTCTACAAGCGCATCGACACCTGCGCCGCCGAATTCGCCTCGCCCACCGCCTACATGTACTCCACCTACGAGGTGCCGTTCGCCGGCAGCCTCGCCAACGAGGCCGGCATTTCCGACCGCAAGAAGGTGGTCATCCTCGGCGGCGGCCCCAACCGCATCGGCCAGGGCATCGAGTTCGACTATTGCTGCTGCCACGCCTGCTTCGCGCTGGGCGAGGCCGGCTACGAATCGATCATGATCAACTGCAACCCCGAGACGGTCTCGACCGACTACGACACCTCCGACCGCCTCTATTTCGAGCCGCTCACCGCCGAGGACGTCATCGAGATCCTCAAGATGGAGCAGACGCGCGGCGAACTCGTCGGCGTCATCGTCCAGTTCGGCGGCCAGACCCCGCTGAAGCTTGCCGAGGCGCTGGAAAAGAACGGCATCCCGATCCTCGGCACCTCGCCCGACATGATCGACCTCGCCGAAGACCGCGACCGCTTCCAGAAGCTGTTGCAGAAGCTCGACCTCACCCAGCCCAAGAACGGCATCGCCCACTCCGTCGAGCAGGCGCGCACCGTCGCCGGCGAGCTCGGCTTCCCGCTGGTCGTGCGCCCGTCCTACGTGCTGGGCGGCCGCGCCATGCAGATCATCTACGACGAGGGCATGCTGCAGACCTACCTGCTCGATACCGTGCCCGGCCTCGTCCCTGAAGACATCAAGCAGAAATACCCCAACGACAAGACCGGCCAGATCAACACGCTGCTCGGCAAGAACCCGCTTCTGTTCGACACCTATCTCACCGAAGCCGTCGAGGTGGACGTGGATTGCCTGTGCGACGGTAAGGCAACATACATCTCCGGCATTCTGGAGCACATCGAGGAAGCCGGCATCCATTCCGGCGACTCGGCCTGCTCGCTGCCCGTGCATTCGCTCTCGAGCGAGATCGTCGACGAGATCGAGCGCCAGACGGCAGCCCTTGCCAAGGCGCTCAATGTCGGCGGCCTGATGAACGTGCAATACGCCATCAAGGACGGCACCATCTACGTTCTGGAAGTGAACCCGCGCGCCTCGCGCACCGTGCCCTTCGTCGCCAAGACCATCGGCCGCCCCATCGCCAAGATCGCCGCGCGCATCATGGCCGGCGAAACGCTGGACGAAGCCTTCGCCCACTACGGCGCCAAGCCGGATGCCCGCAATCCCGGCCACATCGCGGTCAAGGAAGCGGTGTTCCCCTTCGCCCGCTTCCCCGGCGTCGATACGCTGCTTGGCCCGGAAATGCGCTCCACCGGCGAGGTCATGGGCCTCGACACCGATTACGCGCTGGCCTTCGCCAAGAGCCAGCTTGGCGCGGGCGTCGACCTGCCGCGTTCGGGCACGCTCTTCGTCTCGGTGCGCGATGAAGACAAGAAGGGCATCCTGCCCGCCGTCAAGCGTCTGGCCGACCAGGGCTTCAGGGTGCTCGCCACCTCCGGCACCGCCCGTTTCCTCGGCGAAAACGGCGTCGCGGCGGAAAAGATCAACAAGGTTCTGGAAGGCCGCCCGCATATAGAGGACGCCATCCGCAACCGCCAGGTGCAGATCGTCTTCAACACCACGGATGGCCAGAAGGCGGTCTCGGACTCAAAGTCGCTGCGCCGCGCCACCCTGATGCAGAAGGTGCCTTACTACACCACGCTGTCCGGCGCCGCCGCCGTCGCCGAAGCCATCGCCGCCCTGCGGGCTGGGTCGCTGGAAGTCAGGCCCCTGCAGGAATACTTTTTGTAAACGAGACACATACACCGCTTATCTCCCCACCTGAGGGGGAGAAAGCAATTTCAGCATCTTAGCGGAGCAGGCGCTTCAGCGCCGTCCGCGATGCTAAGTGCTAGAAATTGCAAGAGAGGGGCTACCCCCTTTCGGCCATACAGCGCACACCACGAGCGGCTACCCCTTGCCGGTGGCGCGTAAAATGGCCCGACATACATCGTCGAGCCGCTGCTCCACTTCGTCATTCCAAAACCTGATCGTCCTGAAGCCTTGGCTTTCAAAGTGGCTGTCGCGCTCGGCATCGCGCCGGGATTCCGCGTGTTGCCCGCCATCGACTTCCACGATCAGCCGCGCCTCAAAACACACGAAGTCGAGGATATAGCCGTCCAGCGGCACCTGCCGCTTGAATTTCAGGCCTTCCAACTGGCTGCGGCGCAACGCCTGCCACAACAGGTTCTCGGCTTTCGTTGCGTCGCCTCGCATCGAACGGGCAAAGCTGCGATGTGATGGCGGCGTCAAACGATGCGGCAAGATTGCCCCTCTCTTGCGATTTCTAGCACTTAGCTCGCATGTCGGCCTTCGGCCTGCTCGCTAAGATGCTGAAATCGCTTTCTCCCCCGCAAGTGGGGAGATAGGTCGCTGCTCGACGCAATACAGAAGGTGCCCGGCTGCACCACGCTTTCCGGCGCCGCCACAATGGCATTGCCGCGCTACGTGCCGACTCGCCGCCACTGCGGCCATTGCAGGAGTACTTTTTTTGAGAGTGAACGCCAACTTAGTCCATCTCGTGTGTGTGTACATGCGGTGGGCAATCTAGGACAGCATGAGTTAGACTTGCCCCCATATTGATCGCACTACTTTAGTCGAAATCGGAGGCTTTAGCTTGCGTGACGAACATTGTTAGCAATAGTTTTTTGAACTTATTGAGAATTCTGCCATATGGAGGTTTTAGAATGATTTTTGGGGCAGCCAAATGATAGAAAGTCATTCCATTTCACCTCTTAGCGAGATTGCCAGTTGGGCAAAAGACGCTAGAGATGAAGATAGCAAACGGTATTTTTATCATTTTTCTGATGTGTCTTTTATAGAAAAAGGGATGAAAAATTATGTCATTGGAAGAAAAGGAACAGGAAAAACGGCAATCGCTGAATATATCAGGTTAGGATCAAATGATAACAATTTTTCCAAATTACTATCATTTAAAAATTTCCCATTCAATATTCTATATAACTTCCGGGATGCAAATTATACAAAACCGAATCAATATATAACAATTTGGGAGTATGTCATTTACACATGTATATGCAACATGATGTCATCAAATAAAAAAGTAAATTTTGATGCTCTTACCAAGTTACGAAAGATATTTGATTTCGATATAGAAAAAGCACTACCAAGCGCCATTACAAAACTAACCGAAAGGGGATTTGGGATAAATATATTTGGTCTCGGCGGAACCCTGGAACCATCTGACGTCAAAAAAAGATCAGATGAAATCTCAATTCCGGTAAAAAAAGAAATAATAGAAAAATATATAAAGAATAACATAGATGATTCTAATTATTACATAATGTTTGACGCACTAGATGAGGATTATAAAGATATCCTTCAGCCAGATAGAAAAGATGATTATTTTGATTTATTGGTAGGATTATTTAAAGCGGCTCAAAATGTTAGATACTCACTCCAGAACGAGGTGTCTGCGAACATAGTGCCTGTTATTTTTCTAAGAGACGAGATATTTGATTTGTGCCGAGATCCGGATAAAAACAAGTGGCTGGATCGAGCCATCTCTCTTGATTGGAACCCGACGAGATTACAGAGCCTAATCTCCTTTCGCCTATCGAGGGCTCTTGATCGGCACTCAGACCCTCAGGCATTTAGTTCTATCTGGCCTCAGTTTTTCCGGTCTACCCAATACCGTGGAAACAGGCGCCGCGGAGAAGAATTGTTTAAATTTATGCTGCGATCGACATTTGATAGTCCGCGCGACATTATTAATTACGTCCGAGAATGTGCTGACGTCGCTTTGAATTTAGGAGAAAGTATAATTAGCAATGATACTATATCAAAGGCAGACAGCCAACAATCAAATTATATGAGGAGAGAAATAATCGACGAAGTTTACTCTGTAATAGATGATATATCAGAAGTATTGGATATTTTTGTCGAAATTGGGAAACCTATATTTTCAATTAGGGAATTTACGTGGGAATACAACAAGTATATTTTAAAAACAGGGAGGAAAAATAATATAGATTCAGAAACTCTTTTGAAAATTCTGTATCATTTTAGCGTTATTGGAAATATTTCTACGGGAAATAGACAGGTATTCTCTTATAATAGTCATGCAAAAAACTAAATATAAATAGTAATATTTGTATTCATAGAGGATTATTGAAATCTTTGGAATTAATTTGAGTATTGGAATAATTTCCATTATCTTAACGTCTAGATTCACATACTATCTTTCTTTCGAGGCTGTCGTGAATAGAGGCGTTCACGATCGTCTCGCTACACCCTTGATCCTGCTCGCCTTCGCAAAATTCCACCACCCACTTATCCACTCCCTCCGCACCTCACCCATAATCCTGCCCATCGCCCTTGCGGGAGACCTGGTGCGCACCGGGTATCAGGGAGGGGCGACGGTGCCGGGCTGGTCGTCTTCGGTAGGCGGCTGGGTGATGAACCCCTAAGTTCGGCCCTCGAACCGGGCGCAGTGTTGCCCGCAGTTGTCGGCCATCGAGGCTGGAGCTGCGGCATGGCCGGTGCATCGGTTGAGGGAAGCCACCGGACGGGCGGCCGCAAGGCCGCATACTTTACCTAAACGAGCGACCGAACGGCCGCCCGTCCTCCCGACCTCTCAGATGAGGTCAGTTCTTTGACAATGGCCAGACGGCAAAAGCCGGGCGTGGCAACGGTAAAGCACGAACCTTGGCCAGCCGTCTGGCCATTCCTCGGGGTCCCCGCCAGCGACGAGCGAAGCGAGGGAGCTTAAGGGCGGGGCAAGAAAGCGCCCCCGCCAGCGACGAGTGCAACGAGGAGCTTAAAGGCGGGGCAAGGAATCCCCAAGGCCGAAAGGCAGCGTGGCAACGAAGAAGCACATCCATCTCTTCGTCATCCTAGGGCGGAGCAGGCCGAAGGCCGTTGCGCAGACCCTAGGATCCATGCCGTGGCCAAGCGGCAGCGCGCAAAGGGTGCAGAAGAAAGCTCCTCATTCTGAGCCGCCCTACACCCTCGATCCTCACGGCATGGATCCTCTGGTCGCGCCTTCGCTACGATCGGGCTTGCCCGAGGATGACGACGTGGAAAGGGCGTGTGTCATCCCACAAGGGGAGAAGGGGAAGAATCCCCTCACCCGGCCCAGTCGGCATAGCCCTTCATCAGCCCACCGATGTCCTCCATGGTGGGGAACGTCGCGAAACTCTTCACCGCGCCTGTCTCGGCAAAGGGCAGCTTGGTGCTGGCATAGGTTTCCATGTAGGGCCGGAACCAGCTCGTATCGTCGAACATGGTCGGCCGCACATTGACGAAGTCGAGACCCACCGGCCGCGTGAACATCCACGTCATGCAGTGCGGGCAGAAATAATGGTTGTGGTCGGCGCCGTGCAGGCCGCCGATCACCGGTTCGCCCTTCACCACCTCGAACCCGTCCGCCGGCACCATCGCGGTCAGCGAAAAGGCCGAAGACGCCATCTTCTGGCAGCCGTGGCAGTGGCAGGCGGCGGTACAGATCGGCGCCTTGGTGATGCTGATTTCGACCCGCCCGCAGCGGCACGAACCGACAAGAGGAGGTGCAATGGGTGGCATGACGGCCTCGTTTGCTGTTTTCCCCGCTATAGCAAAAATCGGTCCGATTTGTCCCCTTTCCGCCAGCTTGCCCTATAGTAATGACAGGCACTGGCGCACAAGCGCCGTGATGCATGAAACGCTTGGCCGTTCCTGTGGAGGTGCAATGGAAGATCCCGACGAGATTTCGCTTGTTCCGCCGCTGGTCGTGGCCGACAACGCCGCAAAAGGGCTGGCGATGCGCGCCAAATTCAAGCGCGGCGGCACCGAGATCGGCGTGGCGCGCGCTACTGAGCTCAAGGTCCGCAAGCCGCTCGCCCCCTCCACCATCCGCCGCATGGTCAGCTACTTTGCCCGCCACGAGGTGGACAAACGCGGCAAAAACTACGGCAACGAGGCAAATCCGTCCGCCGGCTACATCGCCTGGCATCTGTGGGGCGGCGACGAAGGCCGCGCCTGGGCGCTGGAGCTAAAACAGCGCATCGGCAACGCGCCCGACATATGAAAAGGATCAGGAATCGGTCAGCGCAACCGGCAGGTCGACCACGGGCGGCGTCTCCACCGGCAGCGCGGGCGCGATAAGCATTGGCTCGCGGCGGCGCTTGCGGTCCTTGCCGAGGCCGGTGATGCCCAGCATGCCGCGGCGCTTGGCGTCGTAATAATAGCCGGTCTGGTAGAGCCGGTCGGCGCGGTTCTCGTCGCCATCGGCCACCAGCCACGCGCCGCGCAGGTACTTCACCGCGTATTTCAGGTTCGTCTCGGCATCGAGCAGCCCGTTGGCCGGTCCCTCATAGCCCATGCCGCGCGCCGTCGCGTGCTTGATCTGCATCAGCCCCCAGTGACCCTTGTTGTAGGCCATCGGATTGAAGGTGCTTTCGCGATTGACCACCCGCCGCACGAAATTTTCCGGCACTTCGTAGAGCGCGGCATATTTGGCGATCAACATATCGACCTGGCCGCGCGGCGCTGCCGGTTGCGGCATTACCGGCTGAGCAGGCGCAACGAAAGACGCCGGCTGGATTTCAGGTGCTGCCGAGGCAAGAAGCGCCGGTTGCGGCTGCACGCCGGGCATCGCCGTGGGCTGCACCTGCGTGGCGTCTGCCACCGTCGCGTCGCCCGGTTGCGCCGGAGCAGGCATTCCGGCCATGTCGGGGTTTATCATGGCCTGCGCATAGGCGCTTTGAGGCAGAACTGCGACCGTTTCGGGCAGCGCAATGGTGAAGCCGGCGTCGGTCTCGTCGACACTTGTGGACTGCGCCAATTGCGGCGATTGCGAGGTCGTGGTGCAGCCGGCAAGGCCGAACGCGGCCAGCATCACACCAAGGGTAGCAATGGGCAGCTTCGCTGGCAAACCGGGGGTTCGAAGTCCGTTGGTCGGAAAAACGTGATTTCCGTCCTTACATCAGCCGAGTCTGGCCCGCAACCTGTCCCCCGGTAACTTGTTGTTTGCGCGTATTTCGGGTGGCGATCCCGTCCGGCCGGTGCGATAGTGTTCCCGCTTCGTACCAATTCGCCTCGATATTGGGGCCATGTGCGAAAGGACAATTCGATGAACGACACCACAGTTCCTGAAACCATCGGCCATTCCGTCTTCGAAACGGCGCTCGGCTTCATGGGCATTGCCTGGAGCGAGCGCGGCCTCACCCGCGTCCATCTCGCGCAGAAAAGCCGCGAAAGCGTCGAGCGCAACCTGCTGCGCAAGATCGGTACTGGCGCGCCCACAAGCCGCGACATGCCTTCATGGGTGACCGATCTGGTCGAACGCATCAAGGCTTATGCGGCGGGCGAGGAAGTCGATTTCGCGAACGTCCCGGTCGATCTCACCGGCGTCGACGAGTTCCAGCTGGCCATCTACGACGCCGCGCGCAAGCTCCGCTTTGGCGAAACCACCACCTATGGTGAGCTTGCCAAGCGCGCCGGCAAGGCCGGCCTGCCGCGCGAAACCGGGGCAGCCCTCGGCGCCAATCCGGTGCCGCTGGTCATCCCTTGCCATCGCATCCTTGCCGCTGGCGGCAAGATCGGCGGCTTCTCCGCTCCCGGCGGTTCAGCGTCCAAGGAAAAAATGCTGGCGCTGGAAGGCGTCCACCTCGGCCCGCCGCCATCGGCGCAATCCGCATTCACCTTCTGATGGCGTGATTCTAGTCAGGCCATATCCGCCGCCATCTTTCCTCGTATTCCGGCCGCTTGCATTTGTAGACCTGGCAGGAATTCCGGTCCGCGCTCGGCACGAAGGCGCGGCTGCGAACTTCGCCCATTTCGCAGAATCGGTCGTCGCGCACATAGCGGTCATAGAGCGTGATGTTCGGATTGCGCGGCGAGCGGTAGCGCAACAGAGCCGCCCCGTCGCGGGCAACGCGCGCCTGCACCTCGCCGCAGCTCATCCGGGTCGGATCATAGCGTGAGATTGCATGCGCCTCCGCCGCGATCAGGCAAAGGCTCGCCGCAACAAGGATTGCTTTCATGGGTGCCTCCGGATCTAGCTCGCACGGCAATAATTGCTTTCGCCGTAACGCCAGCAGAACCTTGAAGTTCCGCCGCAAATGCGGCGTCCGTTTGGCATCCTGCCGCAAGCTGCTTCCTGTAACCTCTTGTTTTTGCCTCAAACAAGGGTTATATGCACCCCGTTGATATTTCGGCCGATCGATCCGGGCCTCGCGATCCTCGCGTTTGCTAACGTCTTTCTCCAAAATCTCGATGCCACCGGCCGGGCTTTGGTCCGGTCACCGAAAACATGAGCAAACTCGAAGGAATACTACTATGGCAACAGGGACCGTTAAGTGGTTCAACGCCACCAAGGGCTACGGCTTCATCCAGCCTGACAATGGCGGCGCGGACGTATTCGTCCACATCTCCGCTGTCGAACGCGCTGGCATGTCGACCCTCAACGAAGGCCAGAAGGTCAATTTCGAGATCGAGCAGGACCGCCGCACCGGCAAGTCGTCCGCTGGATCTCTGAGCAAGGCAGCCTGATTTTGCACAAGGCGCGCGCCGGGCGATAGTTCGGGGCGCGCAGCAAGTCACGGATGTACTGGCGGCTGCGCGAGAAGCGCGCCGGAGCATGATGACCCCGACCAGCCGATGCAGCAGATTGCTGCCGGCCCGGACACCAGGCTCCCGATCAGGCTCCCAAGCAATCGAAAGGCGGGATTTATCCCGCCTTTTTGTTTTTCTGCTTGCCGTTGTTTTCGGCAGCTCTTGAAACACAGCCGCCCGGTGTCGAACCCGCGGCGCATCGTTTCACTTCGCATTTCCAACCGGCCGACACCTCTCCCCGTCGTCATCCCGGAATTCGCTCTCGAGCGGAGCGAGAAGGAAACATCCAGGATCCTTTCGCGGCAGTTGGAAATTGGCGGATCCACTCATTGCAATGCCTGATTTCGCTTCTTCAATCTTCTGCATCGCCTGCGCGTTGCCGCACTGTCACGGAATGGATCCCGGACAGCGTCGCCTCACTTTGTTCATCTCGCTTCCGGGATGACGCAGTGGATGGGGTTTGCCTCGATGGATGCAGAGTCGCCTTAGCCAGCTCATGTTCCCGAAATTGGTTAAAGCCATGCATCTTCGCTTCGCAATCCCAACCAATAGAGCGCAACCTCTCCGCTTCGTCATCCCGGAATTCTCTTTTGAGCGAAGCGAGAAAGGAATATCCGGGATCCATTCCGTGACATCGCGGCATCGCTAAAGCCGTGCAGAAGCAGCGCTCCTCTCCCCGCCTGCGGGGGTGAGCAGCCGGTTCGCGAAGCGAATTCATCATGCCAGTGGCATGATGAAAGGCCAGCGAACGCCGGGTCGCTGCGCAAGCAGCGGGCACCC
>NZ_JBMDKS010000018.1:0-113800 GCF_057809835.1 Mesorhizobium sp. FG116 | reverse complement strand
AGCGACCCGGCGTTCGCTGGCCTTTCATCATGCCACCGGCATGATGAATTCGCTTCGCGAACCGGCTGCTCACCCCCGTAAACGGGGAGAGGAGCGCAGCTTCCGCGCCCACGCTACATACCCCCCATCCGAGCCGCAAACGGACCACCTAAAATCCCCTCTCCGTTACCTCGATAACGCAAACTTCCACAGGATCGATAAAATTCGACCGATCCCCCGAAATCTTCCCTAATGTCTGTGTGCCATGCATTGAGCCATGAACGCACGGCCTACTCTTGAACTGGTGAAGCAGATCGAAAGCAGCGGTGAGATTCCGCCGCCGCAACTGCGCCGCCTGCAGGTCGAGCCGCCGCCGCTGGCACCGAAACTGCCGCGCTTCCTTCCAGATGCCCTGCCGCTGTTGACCTATGCCGTCATTCTCGTTCTGGCGGGCGTCGGCCACCTGAGCGGCGCGCCGCGCTATGTCACGTTGAGCCTTCTTGTAACGGTTGCTTGCGGCCTGGCGATGCACTGGCGCATCCGCCACACCGAGAACAAGGCCAACCGCATCCGCGACACCAACGTGGCCCGCAGCCGCGCCGAGGTCGAGACGCTGGCCGACCGCATGTGGGAGATGCAGGAAAGCGAGGAACGCTTCCGCGGCCTGATCGATGCGCTGGGCGACCTCGTCGTGCATCGCGACCGGCAAGGCAACATCGTCTACACCAACAAGGTCTTCGCCGATCTGGTCGGCGTCGATGCGCACGACCTGCCCGGCATGACGCTGGCCGAACTCGGCATCGACATCGGCATCGTTCCCGACGCCGCCTTTTCAGACCATGACTGCCTGAGCTCCACCGATGTCGGCATCCGCACGCCGAACGGCCAGCGCTGGTTCTCGTGGATCGAGCTTTCCGTGCGCGACAAGGAAAGCGGCTCGGTATCGCACCGCGCCATTGCCCGCGACATTACCGACCGCAAGCGCGCCGAATCGTCGCTCATCACGGCGCGCGAGCGGGCCGAGTTCGCCAGCCAGGCCAAGTCCCGCTTCCTCGCCACGGTGAGCCACGAAATCCGCACGCCGATGAACGGCATCATGGGCATGGCGAAACTTCTGGCCGACACCGATCTGTCGCCCGAACAGCGCACTTATGTCGGCGCGGTTTCCACCTCGGCCAGCGCGCTTCTGGCGCTGATCGAGGACCTGCTCGACTATTCCAAGATCGAGGCCGGCCGCTTCGACCCCGAGCCGCAGACGATGTCGGTGCGCGAACTGGCCGACAACATCGTCGAGCTCTTGGCCTCGCGCGCTTATTCCAAGGGCATCGGCCTCGGCTGCCACGTCGCGCCGAACGTACCGCAGACGATCAGCGCCGATCCGGGCCGGGTGCGGCAGGTGATGCTGAACCTGATCGGCAACGCCATCAAATTTACCGACAGCGGCGGCGTATTCCTGAGCATCACGCGCCAGTTGACCGACGGGGCCGACCGCATCCGCTTCACCGTGACCGATACCGGGCCCGGCATGCGGCAGGTGGACCTTGAGCGCATCTTCGAGGAATTCGAGCAGGTCGATGGCACGTCGACGCGCAGGCATGGCGGCGCGGGGCTGGGGCTCGCCATTTCCAAGCGGCTGGTAACGGCCATGGACGGCACGATTTCGGTGTCGAGCACCATCGGCAAGGGCGCGGAGTTCGTCTTCGAAATCCCCGCCACTGAGGCGACCGAACCGCCGCACAATCGCGACAATATGCTGGCCGGGCGCAGCGTGGTGATCGTGTCCAGGAACACGGTAGAGGCAGAGGCGATTGCCAGCACCATCCGCGCCTATGGCGGCACGGTCACCCTTGCCGAAACGCCGGCAAGGGCGAGCGCGCTGGCCAACGGCTCCAACGTTCTGATGGTTGACGCAGCAATCGAGGAAAGCGACGGGCGCGTGCTGAAGCAGTTGCGCCAGACGGGCTTTGCATCGAGCGAAGCCGTGACGCTGATCGCGCCGACCGATCGCGGCCGGTTGGGCGAATATCGCGCCAACGGCTACGCCAGTTTCCTGGCGCGGCCGGTGCGCGGCGAAACCCTTTTGCGCGTGCTGGTTGCCGGCCAGACGGCGGTGGTGGCGGCCGCCAATCCGCAGAAACGCGGCACCACGCGCGGCAAGGCCCCGGCCAAGCGCGGCCCCGGCCTGTCTGTGCTGATCGCCGAGGACAACGAGATCAACGCCATGCTTGCCCGCGCGACCTTGCTGAAGGCGGGCCACCGGGTGGACGTGGTCGGCAACGGCAAGGAAGCCGTCGAGGCGCTGGTCAGCATTGGCCGCCGCAACCGCTACGATGTCGTGCTTATGGACCTGCACATGCCGGTGATGGACGGCATGGATGCCATCGCCATCATCCGCCGGCACGAGGAAGAACAGGGCCTGCCGCCGATCCCGATCATGGTTCTGTCCGCCGACAGTCAGGAAAAGACCCGCCATGCGGTGCTGGCGCACGGGGCTTCGGGTTTCGTCACCAAGCCGCTCGACCCGCAGGCGCTGGTGGACGCCATTCAGGAACAGCTCACGGCCTGAGCGTTTTTCCGCTCGGTGCCGGTGCCGATCCTGAGCCGGCTTGGCCTGTTCATTTCCCGGCCAATCATTGCCCATCACACAGTATCACGCTACTGTCACAATCCTGTTGCACCACCATCGTATCCCCGCGCCAAGAGGGATGGCTCGAAGGAGAATCACTCGTGCAGTCAGCGATTCGGCAAGGTGATGCCAAGCCCGAAGCCGGCCCGGCCCTGGTATCGGCGCAGAAGTCCACACCCTTCGTGCCGGGCGCGCCGCTTGGCCGTATCGGCAATCTGGAAGTGCGGCTGGCCCGCAACGACGCGGAGATCGCAGCCGCGCAGGAAATCCGCTACCGCGTATTCTACGATGAACTGGGCGCCGGCAAGGGCCGGCTCCATCTGCTCGACCAGCGCGACATCGATCATTTCGATCCGCTGTGCGACCACCTTCTGGTATTCGACACCAGCCTTCCCGGCCCCGAACATCGCCGCATCGTCGGCACCTATCGCCTGTTGCGGCAGGAAGCGGCGGTTGCTGCCGGCGGCTTCTACTCCGAAGGCGAGTTCGAGCTGACGCGTCTGGTGGCGCGCCATCCGGGCCAGCGCTTCCTTGAGCTTGGCCGCTCCTGCGTTTTGCCGGACTATCGCTCCAAGCGCACCATCGAGGCGTTGTGGCAGGGCATCTGGGCCTACATCAACCACTACGAGATCGGCGTGATGACCGGCTGCGCGTCCTTCCACGGCACGGTGCCGGCGGCGCACGCCGAGGCGCTGACCTATCTCGCCCACCACTGCCGCACGGACGCTGCCTGGGACGTGCGCGCCTTGCCGCACCGTTACTGCCCGATGGATCTGATGCCGATCGAGGCGGTGAACGCCAAGGCGGCAATCGCCGCCATGCCGCCGCTGGTGAAGGGCTACCTGCGCGTTGGCGCACGCATCGGCGACGGCTGCGTCATCGATCATGATTTCTCGACAGTCGATGTGCTGGTGGTGATGCCGGTGAAGGAAATCGGCGCGCGCTACGTCAACTACTATGGCGGCGATGGCCAGCGCTTCGCGGCCTGAATTTTTCGAGCGCTACGGAATGTCTTCGGGATTGCGGCCGGGCCGGCTCTTGTAAGCCGGGAACGACCAGCCGAATTTCAGCGCGCCTCCACGCACGATGAAGGCTGCCAGGAATCCGCCGATCTCCGACAGGAGCGGCGGTAGGCCGGCAAGATCGCCGAGCGTATAGGCAGCGGCCCCCACAAGCGCCGCCGTCACGTAGACCTCGGGCTTGAGCAGCACCGACGGTTCGCCGGCCAGAAGATCGCGCAATATGCCGCCGAAAGTCGCCGTCAGCATGCCGGTTATGATTGCGACCAGCGGCGAGCCGGTGATGGCCAATCCCTTGGCAGCGCCCATGACCGCGAAGGCGGCAAGGCCGATGGCGTCGAGCCAAAGCAACAGCTTGTAGCGGGACTCGACCCGGTGCGCGGTGAAGAAGACAAGCACCGCGACCGCCGCACAGATCAGCACATAGTCTCGGTTGCTGACCCAGAACACCGGCACATTGAGGATGAGGTCGCGGAAGGTGCCGCCGCCGATGCCGGTGACGCTGGCCAGGAACAGGAAGCCGATGATGTCGAGTTGCTTGCGCGAGGCGGCAAGCGCCCCTGTCGCCGCGAACACGGCAACGCCTGAATAATCGAAGAGCGTGATGGCGTTCATGGGACGCGGTTCAAGAGGGCAGTAGGGCAGTAGGGCAGTAGGGCAGTCAGAATTTACCGGATCGCGCTAGGGCGCAAGGCCCTGCCGCCCTCCCCTTACGCGTCCTTTTCGGCCTGCTCGTTGACCGGGCCCGGTTCAGCGGTGCTGGCTGCGGGCTTGGGGCCACCCTTGGAAACGCCCACCATGGCCGGGCGCAGCACGCGGTCACCAATCGAATAGCCGGGCTGGACGACCTCGACCACCGTACCTGTGGCGATTTCCGGATTTGGCACTTCGAACATGGCCTGGTGGAAATTCGGATCGAACTTCTCGCCCTTCGGTTCGAGCTTTTTGACGCCATGGCGCTCGAGCGTGCCGATCATGCCGCGCGCGGTGATATCGACGCCTTCGATCAACGCCTTGAACCCGGCGTCGCCCGACGCCTTGGCTTCGGCCGGAATGGCATCAAGCGCGCGCTGCAGGTTGTCGGCCACCTGAAGCATGTCGCGCGCGAAATTGGCGATCGCATAGGCGCGCGCATCCTGCACGTCGCGCGCTGTGCGACGGCGCAGGTTCTCCATTTCGGCAGCGGCGCGCAGCGCCCGGTCCTTCAGTTCCTCGTTTTCCTTCAAAAGCCGCATCAAGGCTTCGTAGTCGCCTTCGACGCCACCTTCGGTGCGTTCGACAGCGTCTTGCGTGGCCTCGGTCTCGTCGGGCGCGCGTTCGTCTTTTGCCTGGTCGCTCATCGCGTTTTCCATCATCTCAACGGTTTGGAAGTTGCGCCCGATATCGAGGTTCGGCAGCCAAAAATCAAGGGGTGCGCTGTCTTGTGCAGGCCTATCGGGCCCCTATCGGGCATTGAACTCGACCTGCTGGGACAATGTTCCAGATTAAATCAAATTTTACCCTGTTGACGGCTAGCGTTTGCATTCGTGCTGCAATGCGGGAACCATCTGCGACAACAGGGAGTTTCGAAGCCAGTAAAGGATTTGAAACGATGACCCGCACAGCCAGCAAGACAAGTGCCAGCGAGAAGCTGGGCGAACTGGCCCGCACGATCAGGAAGCAAGCCGCAATGCCGACGACGCGGCGGCAATTGCGCGAAATGCCTGCCTTCAAAGTGGTCAACGATATTCCCCAGCATCTGCAAGCCCTCCTCGACGAGCTGAAGGACGCGGAGAGGAAAGCCGGCATCTAGAGTTCGAAACCGGGCCGGTACCGGGCACGGATTTCGCATACGTGACAATAAGACCATTTGCCGACCCCGTTTCATCTTGTCGGGCAGAAGCTGGCTGTCTAAGTTTTCTGATGAACATGATTTCCCCCGAAGCGGTTGCAAGCAGCAAACGCGCCTGGATCAAGATTTTGGCGCGCTACAAGAAGCCTGACCGGCGTCGCAGCGCCCTTGAACTCGCCATCACCTTCTTCCCGTTTGCAGCCATCTGGGCCTTGACGTGGGCGGCCTACGCCTATGGCTACTGGTGGGGCCTCGTGCTGATCATTCCGGCTGCCGGCTTTCTCGTGCGCCTGTTCATGATCCAGCATGACTGCGGCCATGGCTCCTTCTTCGCCAACCGCCATGCGGACGACTGGACCGGCCGGGTGCTCGGCGTCCTGACGCTCACGCCCTATGACTACTGGCGGCGCGCGCATGCGGTTCACCACGCCAGTGCCGGCAACCTCGACCAGCGCGGCATGGGCGACATCAAGACGCTGACCGTCGGTGAATATCGCGCGCTGCCGCTGCGCCGCCGGATCGCCTACCGGCTCTACCGGCACCCGCTCGTGATGTTCGGCATCGGCCCGACCTGGCTGTTCGTGTTTGAGCAGAGACTGCCGGTGGGCATGATGAAGGATGGCATGACGCCCTGGGTTTCCACCATGGCCACCAACGTCGCCATCGCGTTTGCCGTTGCCTTCACCGCCTGGTTCGTCGGGCTCGGCGCATTCCTCGTCGTCCATCTGCCGATCGTCATTCTCGCCGGGTCAATCGGCATATGGCTGTTCTACGTGCAGCACCAGTTCGAGGAAACGGAGTGGGCAAGGGAGCCGGACTGGGAGTTCCAGCACGCGGCCTTGTACGGATCGTCCTATTACGACCTGCCGGCCCTGCTGAGCTGGTTTACCGGCAATATCGGCATCCACCATGTGCACCATCTGTCCGCCAAGGTGCCTCACTACCGGCTGCCCGAGGTGTTGCGCGATCATCCGGAACTGAAAACCATCGGCCGCATCACGCTGATCGACAGCTTTCGTTTCGTGAAACTGGCGCTGTGGGACGAAACGCGCGGCAAACTAGTGACCTTCCGCGAAGCGCACGCGGCAGGCTGAGCCTGTTCGATAGAGGCTTACGGCAAAGTCACGTGCCGGGCGTGCGCCGCCACGAATATGTGCTGCCGGGCGAGGCCGGCTTGGCGGCAGGCTGGTAGTAGAGCGGCAAGCCGCCGACATCGCCGCTTTCAAGCCGCTTCAAAAGCACCGGGTTGGAAATCTCGAACTCGGTGAAGCCGACGCGCAGCATATGCGGCAACTGGTCGACCAGAACCTTGCCGATGGCGCGCACCGCGCCCGCAAAGCCATGGCGGCTGCGCAACAGCTCAGCCTTTGAAAAGCTGCGTCCATCGGTGAAGGCCGGGAACGCCAGCGCCACCAGCGAAAGCGTGTCGAGCAGGCCGGCAATGGCCTCCAACTGGTCGCCCGGCTGCAAGACGACGCCGAGCCGCTCCTTGGCGAGTTCCCGCTCCTTCGGATCGAGGTCGAGGAACGCCTGCAAGGGCAGGATGAAGCGGCCATTGCCTGAAAGTGCTTCCGCACTTTCGGCATGGGTCCACTCGTCCTCGCGAAAACCCTGCGGGGTCCAGAGGCGGACTTCTGTCTCTGGCGTCTGATCAGTCATGCAGGCGCATCCTAAGGGTTACTTGAGCGTGATCCAGTACGAAAACCGGTGCCCACTTTTCGGGATCATGCTGCGTATTTGTTTGAGCATGATCTTGTCCGAAAACCGGTACCCACTTTTCGGGATCATGCCGCGTATTTGTTTGAGCATGATCCTGTCCGAAAACCGGTACCCACTTTTCGGGATCATGCTTTAGAGAGAAGCGTCGGTCAGCGAATTTTCCAATCCGGAGAGATGAATACCGCATTCGGTCTTGGCATGACCAGCCCAGCGGCCGCTGCGCGCATCCTGCCCCTCTTCGACGGGCTTCGTGCATGGGAAGCAGCCGATCGAAAGATAGCCATAGGCGACCAGCGGGTTCGACCGCAAGGCATGCGCGCGCATATAGTCCGCCTGATCCGACGTTGTCCAATGCGCCAGCGGATTGATGCGGATGCGCGGCCCGACGGCCTCGAAGACCGGCAGCGCGGCGCGCGTCGACGCCTGATGACGCTTGCGGCCCGTGAACCATGCCCGGAACGGCTCGACGCCGCGCGCCATCGGCTCCACCTTGCGCACATCGCAGCAGGCATCGACGTTGGTTTCGTGTAGGCGCCCGGTCGGATCGATGCGCGCCAGCGCCGCCTCGTCCGGGGTGACGACGCGAATGTCGGTCAACCCGAAATCGGCGGCGAGCGCGTCGCGGTAGGAAAGCGTTTCCTCGAAATGCTTGCCGGTATCGAGAAAGACGATCGGCAGGCTGCGGTCCACCTGCGCAATCAGGTGCAGCAGGACCGCCGAATCCGCGCCGAACGAGGAGACCGCAGCTATCTTTCCGCCAAACAACTCCGAGACCGCGCGTTCGATGATCTCGGCCGCAGAGAGGTGGCCATAGAGCGCATCAAGACCCGCTGCCTCGGCAGCGACACCGCTTTCTGCTTGGGCAACGCCATCAAGCGGCCCTGGCTTCTGCTCCATAGAGAACCTCCTTGAACGGCGCCGGACCAACCCGGCGGTAGACGTCGAGGAAGCGTTCCGTTTGATCGTTGCGAATGGACAGATAGGTTTCGACCAGCGTTTCGACCGCATCGACGATCTCGTCAGGGCCGAAGCCGCGGCCGATGATCTCGCCGACCGTGGTGTTCTCGTCGGCGGAGCCGCCGAGCGTGATCTGGTAAAGCTCGGCGCCCTTCTTCTCGACGCCGAGAATGCCGATATGGCCGACATGGTGATGGCCGCAGGCATTGATGCAGCCGGAAATCTTGAGCTTCAGCTCACCGATCTCGCGCTGCCGTTCGAGCGAGGAAAACCGCCTTGCGATCTGCTGCGCCACCGGAATGGAGCGGGCATTGGCCAGCGCGCAATAGTCAAGGCCGGGGCAAGCGATGATGTCGCTGATGAGGCCGGCATTGGCGGTGGCGAGGCCGATTTCCACCAGCCCGTCATAGACCGCCTTGAGGTCGGCGCGCGCGACATGCGGCAGGACGAGGTTCTGCTCATGGGTGACGCGCACCTCGTCATTGGCGTAGCGCTCGGCAAGGTCGGCAACGGCTTCCATCTGGCTGTCGCTGATGTCGCCGGGGGTCTCGCCGATGCTCTTCAGCGAAATCGTTACCGCTGCGTAATCGGGATTGCGATGCGTGGTGACGTTCTGGCCGAGCCATTCGCCAAAGGCGCGGGAATCAAGCTTTGCCAAGCGCACAATTTCGTCGCCCTCGGGACGCGGCGCAAGCTGCGGCGGCGCGAAGTAGGACTGGATGGCGGCGACATCCTGTTCAGGCAGCTTCAGCTCGCCATCCTTCAGCGCCTGCCATTCGGCCTCGACCCAGCTTGCCAGCTCTTCCGTGCCGGTTTCGTGGACGAGGATCTTGATGCGCGCCTTGTACTTGTTGTCGCGGCGGCCATGCAGGTTGTAAACGCGCAGGATGGCCGTGACGTAGGACAACAGGTGTTCCTGCGGCAGGAAATCGCGAAGCTTCTTGGCAACGATGGGCGTGCGGCCAAGCCCGCCGCCGACATAGACGGCAAAGCCAAGCTCGCCCTGTTCGTTCTTCTTCAGGTGCAGGCCGATGTCGTGCGTCTTGATAGCGGCGCGGTCGCGCTCGGCACCCGTCACCGCGATCTTGAACTTGCGCGGAAGGTAGGAAAACTCCGGATGGACCGACGACCATTGACGCAGGATTTCCGCGTAGGGACGCGGATCGGCAACCTCGTCGGCGGCCGCACCGGCGAAATGATCGGCGGTGACATTGCGGATGCAATTGCCGCTGGTCTGGATGGCGTGCATCTCGACGGTGGCGAGATCGGCAAGGATAGCCGGCACATCCGACAGCGCCGGCCAATGGAACTGGATGTTCTGGCGCGTGGTAAAGTGGCCATAGCCCTTGTCGTATTTGCGGGCGATGTGGGCCAGCATGCGCAACTGGCGCGGATGCAGCGTGCCGTAGGGAATGGCGATGCGCAGCATGTAGGCGTGCAGCTGCAGGTAGACGCCGTTCATCAGCCGCAGCGGACGGAACTCGTCCTCGGTGATTTCGCCAGCCATGCGGCGCTCGACCTGGTCGCCGAACTGCGCGACGCGGGCCTTAACAAAATCGTGGTCGAACTCATCATAGCGATACATGGTCGTGGTTCCGTTGGCCGTTTGTTTGCTGCGTTTCCCGAGCATGACCTTGTCCGAAAACCGGGGCCACTTTTCGGGGTCATGCTCTAGGCGGCTTGTGGGATGCGGGCCTGCTTGCCGAGGTCGTTGCGAATGGTCGGGCCCGCGGCGCGGATACGCTCGCGCAGCCGGGTTGGGTGGATCGTGCCGTCGATGACCTCGATGTCGATGAGGTTGACGTCGACGACAAGATTGTCTGCGAGCGCCTTGTTGCCGATGGCTTCGAGCGCTTCGGCACTTTCCTTGTCATGGGCAATCAGCGCCTCGGCGATGGTCTCGACCCAGACGCCGTCGGCGTACCAGACGGCCTCGCCGTCGCTCAGCCGGTTCGCGGTCAGAAGCTTCATGCGTTCACTCCTTCGATGGCGGGGCGAGCGTGGAGAGCCTTGCCGACGGCAAGCGCTTCGGAGTTGGCAAAATTGGCACCGGCAACGGCGTCGCCGATGATGGTCATGACGGGACCGTCGAGATCGTCGCGCACCTGCAGCGACGGCAGGTCGGCCAGCGTGCCGTGGAACTTGCGGCGAATGCCGAGGCTGGCATTTTCGACCACGGCGACAGCGGTGTCGGATGCGAGGCCGGCATCGATCAGGCGGCCCGCGACTTCGGCAGCAACGGAGCGACCCATATAGACGGCGACGGTGGCACCCGAGATGGCAAGCTTGGCCCAGTCAGGCAGCGAATTGCCCTTGAGGTCGTGGCCGGTGGTGAACACCATCGAGGAGGTGACGCCGCGCAGCGTCAGCGGCAGTTCGAAATCGGCGGCAGCGGCGAAGGCCGCGGTGACGCCCGGCACGACCTCGTAGGAGATGCCGGCATCGCGCAACGCCGCCATTTCCTCACCGGCCCGGCCGAAAACCAGCGGATCGCCGCTCTTGAGACGAACGACGCGCTTGCCCTCGCGGCCGAGCTCGACCAGCAGGGAATTGATTTCGGCCTGCGTCTTGGAGTGGCAGCCCTTGCGCTTGCCGACCGACACGCGCTCGGCATCGCGGCGGCCCATGGCGACGACGGCTTCCGGCACCAGCGCGTCATAGAGGATGACGTCGGCTTCCATCAAAAGGCGCTGCGCACGAAGCGTCAGAAGGTCTTCCGCGCCGGGGCCTGCGCCGACCAGCGCGATATGACCCGATGAACGGCCGGAGGTGACGAGCAGATGCGAGGCGGCCTCATGCGCCTCGACAAGACGACCTGCGGCAAGCGCCTGCGCCGGCGCACCGGTGAAGAACTCGCTCCAGAAGCGGCGGCGGGCAGCGCCTTTCGGCAACAGCTTTTCGGCGGCGTGACGGAAGGAAACGGCAAGCGAGGCAACCGCGCCGAGCGAAGGCGACAGCATCTGGTCGATGCGGGCGCGGATCATCTGGGCAAGCACAGGCCCCGCCCCTTCGGTGCCGATGGCGATGGCGACGGGCGCGCGGTTGACCAGCGCAGGCGTGAAGAAATCGCACAGTTCAGGACGGTCTACGGCGTTGACCGCGATGCCGAGGCGGCGCGCATCTTCCGCAACGCGGCGGTCGAGGATTTCTTCGCCGCTGGCGGCAAAGACCACGACCGCGCCTTCGAGATGGGAAGGCTCATAGGGTGCTGCGACATGGGTCGCGCCGTTGGCCGCGATCCAACCGGCCAGTTCGGCAGAGGCGTGTTCGGCAATGATGCGAAGCTCAGCCGACGACTGGCCAAGCAGCCTTGCCTTGGCAAGCGCTTCCTCGCCGTCGCCGACGATGGCGACGGTTTTCCCTTCGACCCGCAGGAACACGGGGAAAGCATTCAGCTTGGGTGTGTCATGCGGCATTGCGGTAAAGTCCTGAACAGGCTGGCATTTTTAGCCGTGTGCAGGAAAGAGCAGAAGAAACGCACTCGCGCGCCGCTTGAATGAATGCAATCTGTTTTCTGAAAGCGGCGAAGGGCGAAGAATAAATTTCCCATATGGCGCGAAAGCGCCCTGCCCGGCCCGCGACGGAGGCCCGTTATTGCTGCATAAAACAGGAAGGCGGCCAACCGCGCAAAGGCGATTTTTCTAAATTCTACCTTTTTTGTAGAATTAAGCCCGGTCCTTGATTTGAGGCTCGCGCGCTGCGCCTAGACGTGCTGGCCGCCGTTGATGTGGATTTCCGAGCCGGTGACGTAGGACGACTGGCCGGAGCACAGGAAGAAGATGATGTCGGCCACTTCCGCCGTGGTGCCGAGCCGGCGCAGCGGGATTGTCTCGACGATCTTTTCGGTGCCCGGTGACAGGATTGCCGTGTCGATTTCGCCCGGCGCGATAGCATTGACGCGGATGCCGTGCGGACCGAAATCATGCGCCATCTCGCGCGTCAGCGAACCGAGCGCGGCCTTGGAGGTGGCATAGGCTGTGCCGGCGAACGGATGCACGCGGCTGCCGGCAATCGAGGTGACGTTGACGATCGAGCCCTTTGCCGTCGAAAGCTCCTTGAACAGGCCGCGCGCCAGCATGATCGGCGCGAAGAAATTGACCTGGAAAACGTCGCGCCAGACATGCATCGGCGTATCGATCGAGTTCATGCGGGTGCCGCCCGATATCTTCGGCGAGATGCCGGCATTGTTGACCAGCGCGTGCAACTGGCCGCCATGCGATTCGAGCCGGTGGCGGATTTCCGCAACGGCGACGCCGACATCTTCCTGGTCGGCAAGATCGACCTTGATGTGGTCTTCAGGTCCGGCCGGCCACGGGCAATCCTCGGCAAACGCCTGCCGCGAGCAGGTTATGACGCGCCATCCTTCGCGCGAGAAGCGCTTGACGGTGGCGTGGCCGATGCCGCGGCTGGCACCGGTCAAAACAATGGTCTTTCGTGCGTCCATATCGGCCATGCGTTGTTCTCCGGCGCACACATGTAGCCGAACCGATCCGCGCTGGCGAGGGGGTGGCAGCGCTGCCCCAGCGGACAAGCGGGGCTGGCTTGGAAAGGTGCTTGGAAAAACTGGCGGCTGTTAGAAAAGGGTTGGCGGTGGCCGCCGCCTCACATCTGCCTGTCGCCACCTTCTCCCCGAAAACGGGGAGAAGAACCAAAGGTCAGCCGCCGGTCAAAAGGTCCAGGATCGAGCCGTTGCCCTTTTTCGTCGGGCCGCCGACATCGCCGGGCGGCACCGGGCGCTTGATCGAAGCGGTAGAGCCGTTGTCGCTCGGCATTGCCAGTTTGCCGCCATTGTCAGCCACCGGCACGTTGCGGGCTGGCTTGTTGGCGGGAACCAGCGGAGCGGGGTCTGCGCCCACATCGACGGACGGAACCTTGCGGACCGACCCACCATCGACGATTGCATCGGACGGCTTCGACTTCCATGTGCCGGGCAAGGGCGCGACCGGCACGCCTTCATGCGCGGCGACCATGAACTCGTGCCACGCCTGCGCCGGAAGCGCGCCGCCGGTGACCTTCTTCATCGGATGGCCGTCGTCGTTGCCGAACCAGACACCGGTGGTGAGATTGGCGGTGTAGCCGACGAACCAGGCATCGCGCGAATTCTGACTGGTGCCAGTCTTGCCGGCCGACGGCCAGGCAAACGCAGCCTTGCGCGCGGTGCCTGTCTCGACCGTTCCGGTCATCATCGCATTCATCATGCCGACGATCTCCGGCTTGATGACGCGCGGCGCGCTGCCGCCGGAATTCTCGTAAAGCACCTTGCCCTTGGCGGTGGTGACGCGGCGGACGAAATGCACCGGCGGGCGGTAGCCGCCATTGGCGAACGGCACATAGGCGGCGGTCAATTCAAGCGGCGTGACCTCGGACGTGCCGAGCGAAATGGTGACGTTGTTCTGCAGGTCGGACTGGATGCCCATGCGCCGGGCAGCCTCGACCACAGCGTCGGGGCCGACTTCCATGGTAAGCTGCGCCGCGACGGAATTCAGCGACTTGGCCAAAGCCGTCGCCAGCGTGACCTTGCCGTAGTACTTGCCGCCGTAGTTCTCGGGCTTCCACTTGCCGATGCGGATCGGCGCGTCGTTGCGCACGCTGTCCGGCGTACGTCCGGATTCCAGCGCGGCCATGTAGACGAACGGCTTGAAGGCCGAGCCCGGCTGGCGACGCGCCTCCGAAGCACGGTCGAACTGGCTGGTCGAATAGTCGTAGCCGCCGACCATCGCCCTGACCGCACCGGAATTGTCGATGGAGACGAGCGCGCCCTGGCTGACGTCGAGCTTCTTGCCATTGGCGTCGATCAACTGGCGGATCGACTTTTCGGCAAGCCTCTGCAGATTGAGGTCGATGGTGGTATCGACGATGATATCGCCCTCCACCTCTCCGATCAGATCCGGCAACTCTTCCATGACCGTGTCGGCGACGTAGTTTTCCGAGCCCGTCCAATAGGACGGCGAGCGCGTGGCCGGCGCACTCATGGCAAAGGTGTATTCCTTGCCAGAGATCATGCCTTCGTCACGCATCGAGGCAAGCACCAGTTGCGCCCGCTCTTCGGCAGCCTTGGGATCGCGCGCGGGCGAAAGTCTGGACGGGGCCTTGAGCAGGCCGGCAAGCAACGCCGCCTCGGAAAGCGAGACATCACGCGCGCCCTTGCCGAAATAGCGGCGCGAAGCCGCCTCCACGCCATAGGCGCCCGAACCGAAATAGACCCGGTTGAGATACATGGCGAGGATCTGGTCCTTGGTGTGCTTGTGCTCCAGCCAGAGCGCCAGAAGCACTTCCTGCACCTTGCGCTCAATCGTGCGGTCGGGCTTGAGGAAGAGGTTCTTGGCAAGCTGCTGGGTCAGCGTCGAGCCGCCCTGCGAGAAGCGGCCGCTGAGCGCGTTGGTGACCATCGCGCGGGCAAGGCCGATCGGGTCGATGCCGAAATGCGAATAGAAGCGGCGGTCCTCGATGGCGATGACCGCCTGCGGGATATAGGGCGACATGCCCTGCAAGCCCACCGCTTCGCCGCCGCTCATGCCGCGATTGGCGACGAGTTGGCCATCGACGGAGACGATCTTGATGTTGGGCGCTCGTTCGGGGATGGACCAGGTGGTGGCCGACGGCATTTTGGCGCCGTAGTAAACGACCATGCCGGCGGCAGCGATGCCGCCCCAGATGGCAAGCACGAAGCACCAGTAGGCGAGCCGTGTGAAAATGCCGAACAGGCCGCGCCGCGAGCGACGCCGGCTGGAACGCGATGATTTCACCTTGGATGACTTGCGTTTTGCTGAGGCCTTGCGGGTGGGCACGACGCGATCCTCCTCGCGCACCGAAAAGCCTAGAGAAGCGGCGCCGCGCGCCGGTTCGTCAAAGCTAGGCTCGATGCGTCTGTTGCTGCGGTTCGCCATGCCTCGATATTGCCCGTCCCCTGCCGATGGCGATCGAGGTGAAGGCTAGATGCGGCGATTTAAGGGCACGTTAAAATCGTTAAAATTAAAACTATTTGGTTTCAGACGGTTAGACGGAATCCGATCCGCCACTGGGATCCGCCACTGGAAGGAGGCATTTGTGCGCCGGCTGTCCTGCGATGCCAAGCGTGGCATATCCACTCGGGTCGGTTCCTAAAACTTGCCGGAGGCCGTGCGCTCCGGCAGGGCGAATTGCAACTCGCCAGCCGCCAATCTGTTCCCCGCAGCGATGGAAGAGCGCCCTGCCAAGAGGCCGAACAACCGCTTCTGCAAGGCAAACATGACCAGACCCGAGAGAACCCCAACGGCGATGGCCAGCACTGTGAAGGCCGGCGTGGACTGCGCAGGGTGCGGCAACAGCCATTCGGGCAAGATCCGGTGAAACAGGTAGATGTGGTAGCCGGCAGCCGAGACCGGCAGCACGCAGTTGACCAGCCAGCCCGGCAAGGCGATGCGCGGTACATAAAGCAGCACAAGCACCGCCCCGGCAACCGACGCGAACTTGACCCAGGACCCGGTCCAGTTGCCTCCCCACCAGGCAAACAGCGCACACAGGGCCGCTGCGATCAATCCCAGAACCGAGCGCCTTGACGAGGAGTCGGCAAAGTAGACGCACCAGCCCAGCACAGCCAGATGGAACACGTCCGGCAAGGTAAATATCCGCGCGCCGCCGATGTTCCAGACAAAGGGCGTCAGCAATTTCGCTGCAACCGACAGGGCAAGCAGGATCATGCCAAGAGCGAAAGGCTGCGAGCCGGCAAAGCGCCTCAGCGGGGCAATGCAGAACAAGGCCACCCACAACAGGACGATCTGGGCGTAGGCCTCCACGAACCAATAAAGATACGGCATCATGTGCGCCGGCTTGACCAGGCCAAGATTGCCGATGAGCAGGAAGGACGGCCACAATATCTCGCCTCGCACCAGCGAAAAGCCGACCACGATAGGCAGATAGATCGCGAGGTTGGCGGCAAGCGGGCTGAGTACCCCGGCCATGTCGCCGGCGAACAGCCGCTGACGGTGAAAGCGCGCGAGGCCGTATCCGACCATCATGACCAGGACGGCCGCACCGCCGGGGATGGGCCACAAGGTTGCATGGTGCACGACTATGAGCAGGATGGCCGCCGCGCGCAGGACCAACTGGCTGTCGATCGAGGAAGACCGGTTGGCGCTGCGATTCATCTGCCCGAGCGCTGCAACGGACGTGACCTCCCATCCCTCGGGCAGGTGCCCGAGTTCGCGCTCGAGGGTCAGCGAAAGCTGAACGTAGAGCAGCGAATCGCCGCCGAGACTTTCAAAAGTGTCGTCGGGGCCGACAGGGCGCGGATAGAAAGCGCGCTGGAAGGCGGCAAGGATGCCAGTGCCCGGCTTTTCCCGCAGCGCCCCCAGGCGAGCGGAAACGGCGGTATAGTCGATCTTGCCGGAAGGAAGCCGCGGCAAGGCCTTGGCCCTGACGACCTCGAGATGCGACCGTGGCAGGCCGCTTGCCGCCATCATCGCCTTGAGCACCTCGGCATCGGAATGGTGCGAGGTAACCAGCGCAAGGATGCGCTCGTCGTTGCCGGCCACAGCGGCGGTGATCCCGGCGTTTTCGAGCGCCGCCTCGACCGCGCCGTGGCTGATGCGCAAGCCAGCGATCTTCGACATGCGCCTGCGGCGACCGACGATGCGATAAAGGCCATGACTATCGCGTTCGGCCATATCGCCGGTACGCAGTTCGGTGACCTCGTGGCCTTTCGCGAGATCGGCGCGGGCAAGAGCGTAACCCATCATCACGTTGGGCCCGCGATAGACCAGTTCGCCCGTTTCGCCGGTGCGCTCGATTGGCCGTCCGTCGTCATCGACAAGGCCGAGTGTACCGCCGGGAATTGCAATGCCGATCTTTTCGGTGTTGCCGGCAAGCTGATCGGACGGAACATAGGCAATGCGGGCCGTGGCCTCGGTCTGGCCATACATCATGAAGAAGCGCTGGCCAGCAGCGGCAAGGTGGTGCCGGAAGGTTTCGGCAAGGGCCGGAGCCATGCGCCCGCCGGCAACGGTCATGAAACGCAGCGAGGGTAGTTCGTGACGGCGAAAGCCGGTTCGTTCCATCAACTCGAATGAATAGGGCACGCCGCTGATATTGGTGCAGCCGGCATCGCGCATCTCCTCGGCAAAGCCGGCATCGGAGGCACCGGTTTCGGGGAAATAGACACTGGCTCCGACCGCAAGATGGGAGTTGAGCACCGACAGCCCGTAGGAATAGTGGAACGGCAGGATAAGGGCCGCCCGGTCGTTGGACTGAAGTTCGAGGTAGCAGCCGATGGATCGGGCGTTGCCATCGACAGCGGCGGCGGAAAGCCGGACATGACGGGTCTTGCCAGTGCTGCCCGAAGTGCCGAGCAATACCGCCAGATCGGCGTGCAGATCGTCACGCGCCCTGCCCGTCTCGGCAAGGCAGCGCCAGCGCCCATCGACGCGCCGGCAAACGATTTCGGGGGCGAAATCGTCGATGAAATCGTCCAGCGCCTGCCGGTTGCATGATGGCAGCAGTGCGACGGCATGCTGGCCGTGAAGTGCTGCGAGATAGGCGATGACGGCATGTTCCGTCGGCTCTGCCACCACGGCGACAAGCTTCTTGCGCGGACCGAATTCCCTGGCTTGCGAAGCAACCCGACGCGCGAGATCGGCGTAGGAAATCGGCGCACGATCGGGAAAGATCAGCGCGGGCCGTTGGCCGAATTCTTCGAACCGTTCAAAGCTATGCATTCCCCCGGCTCCCGACTGCCAGGGCCAGCAAGGGCCCCAGACATGATCGGGAAAGCGGCTACCCTAATTCATGAGTTATTGCATCATGTATTAGCAGATTGCCGGTGCACATTTTTGTGCACCGGGGTGGGGATCAAGGCACAAAAAGTCAGGTATCGGTTGGCGACGGCTTTCCGGGCGCAAGAAAGCGCTGGCGATACCCTGAATGGGAGGGCTCAGGCCGCCGCGTGCACGTGCCGGCCCTTTCCGCCCGCCTTGGCGCGGTAGAGGGCGGCGTCCGCAGCGTGCAGCACGGCCATCGCCTCGGTCAGCGAGCCGTCGATGCAGGCGCTGCCGATGCTGGCGCCGATGGTGACGGTCTCGCCATTCGGCAAGGTGAACGGGGCAGTCATGGTCTCGATCAATCTGGACGCGATGCGGGCGCAATCCTCGTCATTGGCCTTCGGCAGCAGGAACAGGAATTCATCGCCGCCCATGCGGAAGATCGCATCGCCGAGACGCACGCTGTCCAGCATGCGGTGTGATGCGGCCCGCAACAGGAAATCACCCGCCGGATGGCCATACTGATCGTTGACTTCCTTGAACCCGTCGAGATCGAGGCTGAGGAAGCAGTAGCCCGCCTTGGGAGGAGCGCGAGAGTCGAGCTTGGCACGACGCTCGGCGAAATGCATGCGGTTGAAAAGGCCGGTCAGTTCGTCGGTTATGGCCATCGTGTGAGCCCGGCGCTCCGCCTTGATCATGCGCAGCATCGAGGCATGGTTCTGTTCGATGAACAGATAAAGGCTGGCGATCCAGGGGATGATCAGCATGGCGGCAACCGTCATGCCGGGAATTGGAGAACCGGCAAGCCCGGCCGCGAAGGGCGCGGCAATGAGGATGAGCAGCAGCAAAGCGTGCCGGGGCGTTGCCGCGTTGCGAGAGCTGACGACGCAGGCTGCGGCAGTGCCGATGATCGCCGACACAACGATGAGGGGCACGATGCCGCTTGCCATGCACAGGTAGATGGCAACGCCCAGAAGCAGGCTCCACAGCGCCCCAAACACCAGGAGCTTGTTGGCGCATTCCCTTCGCTTTTCCTGGGAAGCGACGTTTGCTTCGACCATCACCTTCCAGCGAAGGGCCGTAAGCAGAAGCTCCGCAGCAGCCCACAATATCGGCCAAGTCGCCGAGGTGTGATAGATCACCATGGCCGCCAGGGCGATGGTGCTGATGGGCGCGATCAGAATGGCTGCGCGGCGGTCCAGGATGGTCTGGAAAAGCTGGTCCCGCTCATAAGGGTCGGACGTCAGCGGCGACGCCATCAGATATTGAAGAACGGTCCGCGTCACTCTGCGGAGGGATATGAACCTGTTGCGCATGTCTCGCGTGCAAATATCCGTAGGAATGACCGAGGCGACCGGACCAGCCGATCCAGACCATAATGGTGCCGGAGTGCCCGGGGTTCCATCCAAATCGCCCGCTTGGGTTTATGGTTCGTATAGAGCGGTTTTCCCCGGCTTTCGTGCCAACGCGTGCAGCATGCCGATGAAGGTGACAGCCCAGGCGGCAATTGCCGCGTAGAAGAATGCACTTGCAACCGGCCCCAGAAGGTTGAACTCCATGGCGCGGTCAAGCTGAAAGGTGCAGGCCGCATACATGCCAAGCGGAAACACCGCGCCCCAGTAGAGCGGATCGTAGCTGACCGGAAAGCGGCGATAGATGTAACGCCAGACGCCGAGCAGGAGCAGCATCGGTATCCACCATGTGCCGGTGGCCCAGTAAAGCACGGTGAAGCCCTTGATGAAGGGCAAAAGCGACACCAGGAACTGCGCGCCGGGCGCGTTTTCGATCAGCAGCGAGCCCGCCAGCGTCGAGATCGCCATTGCACCCATATTGATCCAGTAGGGCGGCTCGAGGTCGCCCGGCGAAAGCGAAAAAAAGGTGTAGCGGTAGAAGATCAGCGCCATCAGCCAGATGTAGAACATGCCGCCCCAGAGCCACATCGACAGCGCCAGAAGATTGAGTTCCAGCCGCCACGGCTGATCCACATGCGCTGCCAGAAGCACGCTCGAAACCGCGACCGATTGCGTGGCGACGACCGCCAGCAGCCAGCCGCCATTGATGCCGGTGCCAAGCGTCGGCTTCTCGCCCTTGACGGTGAGCGCGGTAAAGATGGTGTAGGTCAGGCCCAGCCAGAGCAGGACGGTGACCAGCCACAAAAGCGTGCCGATGAAACGGTCGTCGGCAAGGATGATGAACTGGCTGGCCATAATGCCGGTGGCGGCGACGGCGGTGAAATAGCCGGGACCCGAAAGATGGCCGATCATGTCGCCGAAAAAACGGCGCGGGTGGCGCCATGCGCGCAGCAGATAGAGAACCCACAGCACGCAATATTGCAGCCCGTTCAGGTAGAACAGCGCCCGGGCGATGCCCGGAAATCCCATCATGAAGGCCGCCAGCGAGACGATGCCCGTGGCCATCACCAGGCCGAAATAACCCGGCGACATATCAGCCAGGCGGTCGAGCCAGCGTTCTCTGGACTGAGACTGAGACAATGCGAGAATCTCCCCTCGCATTCCTTATCCGGCTTGGCGGCCAAGGCAAACAGGCATGGCTCGCGCCGTCGCCACGCACAAGGCCGGAACGCCCAAAGAAAAGGCCGCCCGAAGGCGGCCAAGGAAGGGTATGGGAGCTGCTGGACCAAGAGAAGGGATCAGCAAGTACTCATTATGCATATTTCCTGAGAGGAAGCAAGTTTTCATTTGGATATAATTTAAAAAATTTGCCGGCGATTTTCGGCAGGCTTCACCGGAACGCAAAAAGGCACTGCCGTCGCCCGGCAATCCAGGCAACAGCCTCAATGGCCTGCTGCGACAGGCCGGCCTCGTGTGAGCAATGGTGAGAGGCTCTAGCGGACGACGAGCACCGGAATCTTGCTGTGGGCGAGAACCTCGGCGGTCTGGCTGCCCAGGATCAGGCGGCCAAGCCCACGGCGGCCATGCGAAGCCATGACGATGAGGTTGCAGCCGCGCGCCTCAGCCGCTTCGATGATGGCGTCTGCCGGCCAACGATCGGGGACATGCAAGGTATCCGCCGTGACGCCGGCCCGATCCGCAGCCGCCTTGGCCGACACCAGCACGCCCTTGGCGAAGGATTCCTGGCCGGCCTCGTAGCGGTTGATGTCCTCGGGACCCGCGACCCATCCGGTTGCCGTTGCACCAGCCATCAAAGGGAAAGGTTCGGTCACGGTCACGATGGTCACCTTGCTCGACAGGGCCTTGGCCAGCGACAGGCCGTGGTCGAGCCCGTTCTTCGCGACATCTGATCCATCGGTTGCGATAAGGATGTGAGTGTACATGGCCTGCCCTCGTTTCCATGCCAGCGAGCAAACCAGAGCAAATCTTCGACGGCAAGCGGGCAGGCCGCGTAAAATTGCCTCGGCCGGCAAGCCCGGACAAAGCGGCGACGCAGGCCGATTTGCCTACGCCGCCGTGAGCCTGCCAAACTTCAAATTGCGTCTGCGCGCCAACGCTAGCTGAACGTCTCCCGCAGACCGGCGAAGAAGCCGCGTCCGGTCACAGCCGCGCTGACGCAGGATGCAGCCCTCGAAGCCTGCATCGTCGCGCCGACATGGCAATAGCAGACGATTTCGTGGAGCTGGTTGTCCGTCAGCTCGAAAAAGCGCTTGGCTTCGCCATATGTATCGTCCTGCAGTCCCTCTTCGCGCAGGAGTTCATCCTCGAAGGCAACGGAGATCGGCGAATTGTCGCCGCGCATGGCATTGCGTTCCAGCGGAGCCCGATATTCCGTTCCAGTAAGCGCTGTGAGAAGCCGTGCCGGTTCACGTTGAAGCAACTCCGACCAGCGATTGAGGCGCTGGTTGCGGTCCATTGTTGGCCGTACCGGATCAATTCGGACCTCGGCTATCGCCTGTAGCTGGTCCTTTGTTTGGTGTCTCATGGCAACCTCCTTTCGAAAGGTGGTGGCCCCAAGTCCGTGCTTCGAATTATACTGCGAACGCGCTGAAAGGTCATCAGCAACGCTGATCACATTCGCGGGGCCGCAGCCTCTCGCAAACCGATCCCAATCAATTTGATCCGCTCCGGCCGGTCCGCATTATTTTTGCCATGAATTGGCTTTTGATTGGAACCTTAAGGCGTAGCCGTCGTTATATCCGGTTGCCAGCCATAACAATAAAAGTCGGTATCGACTATCGAAGGGAGGTGTTTGATGGATCGCCTACAATTCTTCTCGCCTGTCCGCGTGTCACGAGGGCCCGGCCAATCGGTCGAGGAGATCGATAATGTCGTCGAAGCGATGGTGTTCCTGCGCGAATGGCCTGTTGGCCGTCGCGGCCCGGTCTATCGCTGCGCGTTGAACTGCTGCTCGGCGGCAATGGCCGCCCAGATGAGCGCGGAAGAAGCAAGAAAGTCATTTGCCGGTTTCGCCCGCATTACCGGGCTTCTGATCGACGGCGGACCGTCGCCGGTTGTGGCTGACCGGTACGCCGGGCAAAGACGCGCGGTAGGCTAACTTTCAAGCGCGTACAGATCGCCGTCCGACGGGGGCGGCGAAATTATGTTCAGTTCTGCTGTATCGAGATGCCGCTGTCGTCGATCTTGAGTTCGACGCCCGCGGGCTTCGATTCTTCGCGGTAAACGTAGACGCCCAAGGCGATGACCGCGACGACGAGCGCGCCGATGATGAGGTAAAGCGTATTCCTGTTCAAAGGCGCGCTCCTTCGCGGATAACTCAGGCGGATTTTACGAGACGGATCAGGAACAGCAGGATCACCGCGCCTAGTGTGGCGTGAATGATCGCGGCCACGATACCGCCGCCAAAAGCAAGGCCGATCGTCGGAAACAGCCAGCCGGCAATAAAGGCACCGACGATGCCGACGACGATGTTGCCGAGCAGGCCGAAGCCGTAGCCCTTGACGATAAGACCGGCCAGCCAGCCGGCAATCGCACCGATGATAAGGAATATGATGAGACTTTCCGCACCCATGGCATTCCCTCCGAGAACAAATGGCTGAGGCGAAGCAGCGCTCCGAATCAACCTCCAGTTTCAACAGTCACAACGTATGGGAAAGCTGGCAACGCCGCCAGCACTTACATCCGGTGCCCCGGACCGCTAGTCTTCCTCGTCGTCGGACGAGGCGGGACGCCAGCTTGTCGGCTCGATTTTCTTTTGCGTGCTGCTGTCGGTGTAAGCCCACCATGCGCCGTCGCCGGCATCAAAGCGCGCCGGCGATTCATTCATGACGCCGTCGCCATCCGTCCAGTAGACGGTGACTTTCGACCCATCCTTGGGCGCAGTGGATATCGGCTGACGTTCGGGCATTCTCATCCCCCTCTTCTGACCGGCACAACGCTACAGGGTGAAAGAGGTTCCGCCCTCAGCTATGGGCGAAGATATCCTCTTCGTCCCAGCCCATGAGGTCGAGTTTCGCACGGGTCGGCAGGAAGCGGAAACAGGCTTCGGCCTCTTTCGTGCGGCCGTCGCGTGCAAGACGCCCGGCCAGCACATCGCGCAGGCGGTGCAGGTAGAGCACGTCGGAAGCCGCATATTCGAGCTGTTCGGGCGAAAGCGTCTCCGCCGCCCAATCCGACGACTGCTGCTGCTTGGACAGGCTGACACCGAGCAACTCGTTGCAGATGTCCTTCAGGCCGTGGCGGTCGGTATAGGTGCGGGTCAGCCGCGAGGCGATCTTGGTGCAGAAAACCGGCTCGGCCATGACACCGAAGGCCTGATAGAGCACGGCGATATCGAAGCGTCCGAAATGGAACAGCTTGGTGACCTTGCGGTTGCGCAACAGGCTGACGAGGTTCGGCGCGCGCTTTTGCCCAGCCGCGATCTGGATGACGTCGGCGCTGCCGTCGCCCGGCGAAATCTGCACCACGCACAGCCGGTCGCGATGCGGGTTAAGCCCCAGCGTCTCGGTGTCGATGGCAACCGCATCGACATCGTAGTTGGCAAGGTCGGGAAGGTCGCCCTTGTGGAAACGGATATTGTTGTTACTCATGACGATCTCACCGTGTCAGCGCGTCGAGGATGCGCGCCCAGGAACGCTGCCCCTTGTGGAATGAAGAAAGCTCGTACTTCTCGTTCGGCGAATGGATGCGGTCGTCG
This sequence comes from Mesorhizobium sp. FG116, assembly GCF_057809835.1. Lineage (NCBI taxonomy): Bacteria > Pseudomonadati > Pseudomonadota > Alphaproteobacteria > Hyphomicrobiales > Phyllobacteriaceae > Mesorhizobium > Mesorhizobium sp. FG116. Next base: position 89,866 of record NZ_JBMDKS010000018.1, on the reverse strand, counting down.
GAGAGACCGAAACCGACGAGCAGCGATTCCATGCCGAGATAGGTCTGGAAATCGCCAACGATGGGGATCGATCCGCCCATGGCGATCATGACGGCAGGCTTCGGCCATTCGTCCGACAGCGCCTGCTTGGCCTTGGTCAGGAAGGGCGAGTCGTAAGAAAGCTGGATTGCCGGCGAGCCGCCATGCTTGTGGAACTCGACCGAACAATCGGCCGGCAGGCGCTCTTCGACGAACTTGCGGAAGGCGGCGCGGATCTTGTCCGGGTTCTGTTTGTGGACGAGACGGAACGACACCTTGGCCGACGCCTGTGCGGCGATGACGGTCTTGAAGCCCTTGCCGGTATAGCCGCCGATGATGCCGTTGAATTCGGCGGTCGGGCGCGCCCAGACCAGTTCGAGCACCGAACGGCCCTTTTCGCCGGCAGGCACCGAAAGGCCGATGGGTCCGAGGAAATCGTCTGCCGTTTCGCCAAGCGATTCCCACGATTTCAGGACCTGCGAAGGGGTTTCCTCGACGCCGTCATAGAAGCCCGGAATGGTGATGCGGCCGGTGTCGTCGTGGATGTCGGCAAGGATCTTGGCCAGGATGCGGATCGGGTTGGCGGCGGCGCCACCGAATTCGCCCGAATGCAGGTCGCGGTCGGCGGCATGGATGGTGATTTCCTCGCCGACGAGGCCGCGCAGTGCAGTCGAGATGGCGGGCGTATCGCGATCCCACATGCCGGTGTCGCAGACCATTGCGAAATCGGCCTTGAGTTCAGCCGCGTTGGCTTCGAGGAACGGCTTGAGCGATGGCGAGCCGGACTCTTCTTCGCCTTCGAACAGGAGCGTGATCTTGCACGGCAGAGCGCCATGCACGGCCTTCCAGGCCCGGCAGGCTTCGACGAAGGTCATCAGCTGGCCCTTGTCGTCGGCCGAGCCGCGGCCGGTGATGACCTTGTGATCTGGCCCGATTTCCTTGATGGCCGGCGCGAACGGATCGCTGTTCCAAAGTTCGAGCGGATCGACCGGCTGCACGTCGTAGTGGCCATAGAACAGCACGTGCGGGCTGCCGGCGGGGCCATCGTGGTGGGCAACGACCATCGGATGGCCGGGCGTGTTGCGCACGCTGGCGTCGAACCCGATGGTCTTGAGGTCCGCGACCAGCCACTCCGCGCCCTTGCGGCATTCGGCAGCGTAGGCTGGGTCGGTGGAGATCGACTTGACCTTCAGGAGGTCGAACAGGCGACCCAGCGACTGGTCGAGCGATTGGTCGAGGCGATCAAGTACGGGTGCAAGTGCGGACATTTTTGGAAAAGCCTTTCGATTCTGCGGCGGCACCCTAAAGCATGATCCCAAATGGTGGGAGCCGATTTTCCCAATTGATCATGTTTAAATTGGCTGTTTCCAGGCCTCAATTGCCCGAAGCACCGACCACTCCCCCTATTGAGAGGGATAAGCACACTATCGGATGCAGTGCGTGCGGCCAGATGGTCATATAGGAATTTAATTTGAAACAACGGTCAATTCCGCTGGAGAGACAGGAAGAGAAGCAAGAATGCCTGGTCTTACCGTGGCGCTCTATCACGCCATCGTTCCATCCGAGAGCAGTTTCGAGCGCGGCCTAGGGATAGCGACACGCCCTGAGGTGTTTGAAGCCCAAATTGCGCATCTCGCCGAGAACTACGATGTCGTAGACCTCGATGCTGTCCTGAGCGGCAAACTCCCGCGCAGGCCCCTCTTGATCACGTTCGATGACTTCTACGCGTCGGTTTTGACGTTTGCCAAAAGCGTCTTGAAGCCAAGAGGCTTGCCTTCCGTCTTTTTTGTCAATCCGGACATCGTGGGGCGTGATGCAATAGGCCTCGATAACGTGATAGCCTTCTGCGTCAATCGATTTGGTATAAAGGCCGTCTGCGAAGCGGCCAATCTCCGCTCACAATCGATATCCTCCATCGATGATCTGATTGAAGGTCCGATGTCACAAATGTCTGCCGCCAAGCGGACAGAGCTGAAAGCCCTACTCCTTGAAAATTTTTCCCCGGGTGCCGAAGATTTCAAAGAGAGAAATTCCGTCATCGATGCCGCGGACTTGGCCGAGTGCGCCACGCTCGGTATCGAAATCGGAAATCACACTGCAACACACGTGCATTGCGGCGCGTTGAGGCCAACTGAACTTCGCACTGAAATTGCCGAGGCGCGCCTCAAACTCGAAGCAATGTCGGGCAGGACCGTTCGAGCCTTCAGCGTACCATACGGTTCGGAGCGAGACCTCACCGCTCCCGTACTAGAGGCAATTCGTGAAAGTGGTCACAAGGCCATTTTCCTTGTTCATGGGCGATCCAATATTTCCCGGATAGCTCCCGACATCTGGTATCGAACCAGCCTGCACAACGAAAAGCCCTCTGACCTCTTTCGCAAGCTGACGATTTTTCCGCTGCTGCGAACCGTGAAGCAACACCTCTTCAAATGACCGACAGCCGATCGATCGTGGTGATTACCGCAGACGGCCCAGAGCACATATATGTGACCAACATCATATGCGCGCATTTCGACGTTGCGGCCATTTTCGTGCTGGAGCCCAGTCCTTCCAACAATCGTTTCAATGTCTGGCGAAGAGGCATCGGGACGATCTTGGACAAGCTTATGTGGCGCGCACTGCTTTTTGCCCTCAACGACAGGAAGGCCAGAAAGCAAGCTCTCCATAGCGTATTAGGTCACGAGAGCCTCGCCTTCGCGCAATCCGGTCGAGTAGTTCGCGTGCGCGCTGACGAACGTGAAAAACTAACGGCATCCATCACGGATATCGCCCCCGACATTCTGGCCGTCTACGGGACCGGAAAAATCCCAAATGAAATCCTGAATTTGGCTGACCAGGTTGCACTGAACATGCACACCGGCATCAGCCCATACTATCGCGGAACAGCGTGTGCATTTTGGCCCATTGTCAACAACAATGCCGAATTGGTGGGCGCCACAGTGCATGAATGCACGGCAGCAATGGATGGCGGAAAAATCTTCTTTTCGGGCAAGGCCCGTCTTTACAGGCACGATAGCCTCCACATGATTTTTGCGCGTGCCGTCAAGGTCGGCGCGCAGGCATATGTGGAAGTACTGAAGGCGGCGATGGATGGGACGCTGGAAGGCAAAGCCCAGGACCTCTCGATCGGGCGCGAGTATCGTGGATACATGCGAGGGTTTCGGGCCGAAATTCTCGCACGTCGCAACTTACGGCGAATGCGGAAATTCTGGAGCAACGAAAGCTCGGGAGCCAGCCAAAGGTAACGGCGGACGGCCAAAAAAATGCCGCCGTGGCGGAGGGGGAACCACGGCGGCGGTACTCAAACGGTGCGGCAGCCCGGAGAGGGGGATAGGCTGCCGCATTGTCCGGTATCGGCGGGGGACGGGCCTAACTCCGGACTTCGGCGAAAACTGCCGATGACATCTATCTGTGGATTCGAACATGGCGATTCAAGGGCACGAAGATTACAAGTTTGTAACATGGCCGTGATCGAGCTCACGCTGTCAGGAAGTTGACGGCTGGCTGTTTCGAAAACGCCTTTGCGATGGACCGCGAAGCAGCATCACGCTATCCATTCGGCCATGAAAAAAGGCGATCATCTCTTCCTTGTCGACGGCTCCGGCTACATCTTCCGCGCCTACCATGCGCTGCCGCCGCTGAACCGCAAATCCGACGGCTTGCCGACCAATGCCGTGCTCGGTTTCTGCAACATGGTGTGGAAGCTGATGCAGGATGCCCGCAACACCGACGTGGGCGTGACGCCGACGCATTTCGCGGTGATTTTCGACTATTCGTCGAAGACGTTCCGCAATGACCTTTATCCCGAATACAAGGCCAATCGCTCTGCTCCGCCCGAAGACCTGATCCCGCAATTCGGCCTTATCCGCGAGGCCACGCGCGCCTTCAGCCTGCCCTGCGTTGAAATGGAGGGCTTCGAGGCCGACGACCTGATCGCCACCTACTGCCGCATGGCGGAAGAAGCGGGCGCGGATGCCACCATCATTTCGTCCGACAAGGACCTGATGCAGTTGGTGCGCCCGACCGTGTCGATGTACGACCCGATGAAGGACCGCCAGATCTCGATCCCCGAAGTGATCGAGAAATGGGGCGTTCCGCCGGAAAAGATGATCGACTTGCAGGCCCTGACCGGCGACTCGGTCGACAATGTGCCGGGCGTGCCCGGCATCGGCCCGAAGACGGCGGCGCAACTTTTGGAGCAGTTCGGCGACCTCGACACGCTTCTGGCCCGTGCAGGCGAGATCAAGCAGGACAAGCGCCGCCAGTCGATCATCGACAATGCCGACAAGGCCCGCATTTCGCGAGAACTGGTGACGCTGAAGCGGGACGTTCCGGTGACGGAACTGCCGGACAGCTTCCAGCTGGAGCCATCCAATGGTCCGAAGCTGGTCGCCTTCCTGAAGGCTATGGAGTTTTCGACGCTGACCCGCCGCGTTGGCGAAGCAACGGGCACCGAGGTCAGCGAGATCGAGGCGGCCGATGTGCCGGTCGAACGCGCAGATACGGCGCATGGGCCGGACGTGGGTGCGGGAGCAACACCCCCCTCTGGCCTGCCGGCCATCTCCCCCTCAAGGGGGGAGAATGATCAATCGCCAACGTCGACACTGCCGATCTCCCCACCTGAGGGGGAGATGGCCGGCAGGCCAGAGGGAGGTACAACCCCTTCCCTGCTTTCCGCGCTTCGCTCGGAAGCAGCGGTCGCAGCCAAAATCGACACCAGCGCCTATGTCGCCATCCGTGATCTTGCCACCTTGAAGGCGTGGGTGGCGGACGCGATGGAGACCGGGCTGGTCGCCTTCGATACCGAGACGACATCGCTCGATCCGATGCAGGCTGAACTGGTCGGGTTCTCGCTGGCGACACGGCCGGGCCATGCCGCCTACGTGCCGCTTGCGCACAAGAAGGGGCAGGACGACCTGCTTGGCGGCGGGCTGGTGGAGAACCAGATCCCCATTCGCGAGGCGCTTTCGGCAGTGAAGCCGCTGCTCGAGGACAAGTCCGTCCTCAAGATCGCGCAGAACCTGAAATACGACCTCGTGATCATGAACCGCTACGGCATCGATGTCGCGCCATACGACGACACGATGCTGATTTCCTATGCGCTCGACGCCGGCACATCCGGCGGCCACGGCATGGACGCGCTGTCGGAGAGATGGCTTGGCCACAAGACCATCGCCTTCAAGGACGTGGCGGGTTCCGGCAAGAGCTTCATCGGCTTCGACCAGGTCGATATCGACAAGGCGACCGCCTATGCAGGCGAAGATGCCGACGTGACGCTGAGGCTATGGCAGGTTTTGAAGCCGCGCCTTGCCGCGAAGGGCCTGGCCTCGGTCTATGAGCGGCTGGAACGGCCTCTCGTGCCGGTGCTGGCGAAGATGGAACAGCGCGGCATCACGGTGGACCGGCAGATCCTGTCCAGGCTGTCCGGCGAACTGGCGCAGGGTGCTGCGCGGCTGGAAGAGGAAATCTACGGACTGATCGGCGAGCGCATCAATATCGGCTCGCCCAAGCAGCTTGGCGATATATTGTTTGGGCGCATGGGCCTGCCCGGCGGTTCCAAGACCAAGACCGGCCAATGGTCGACCTCGGCGCAACTGCTGGAAGACCTTGCCGCAGAAGGCCACGAATTGCCGCGCAAGATCGTCGACTGGCGCCAGCTGACCAAGCTGAAATCGACCTACACCGACGCTCTGCCCGGCTTCGTCAATCCTGAGACCAAGCGCGTCCACACCTCCTACGCGCTGGCGGCGACGACGACCGGGCGGCTGTCCTCATCCGATCCCAATTTGCAGAACATTCCGGTGCGCACGGCGGAAGGGCGCAAGATCAGGACCGCCTTCATCGCGGAAAAGGGCAACCGGCTGATTTCCGCCGACTACAGCCAAATCGAGCTGCGCGTGCTGGCCCATGTCGCCGACATTCCGCAACTGAAGCAGGCCTTTGCCGACGGGGCGGACATCCATGCCGCGACAGCATCGGAAATGTTCGGCGTTCCGATCGAAGGCATGCCGTCGGAAGTGCGCCGGCGTGCCAAGGCGATCAATTTCGGCATCATCTACGGCATCTCCGCCTTCGGCCTCGCCAACCAGCTTTCCATTCCGCGCGATGAAGCGGGCGCCTACATCAAGAAATACTTCGAGCGCTTTCCCGGCATTCGCGACTATATCGAGACGACGAAGGCCTACGCCCGCGAAAACGGCTATGTCGAAACCGTGTTCGGCCGGCGTATCCACTATCCGGAAATACGGTCTTCAAACCCTTCGGTCCGCGCCTTCAACGAGCGCGCCTCGATCAATGCGCGCCTGCAAGGCACGGCTGCCGACATCATCCGTCGCGCCATGGTGCGCATGGACGATGCGCTTGCCGAGGCGGGCTTGTCTGCCCGCATGCTGTTGCAAGTGCATGACGAACTGATCTTCGAAACGGCCGAAGCAGAGGTCGAGGCGACAATCCCCGTGGTGCGCTCGGTCATGGAGAACGCGGCGATGCCCGCTGCCTCGCTGTCGGTGCCGCTGCAGGTCGACGCCCGCGCCGCCGACAACTGGGACGAGGCACATTGAGGCCGATTTGCTAGCCGTCTCGCTGGAAACCCTTGCCTCCTTCGCACTGGCGTCATTCCTGATCGAACTGACCCCGGGACCGAACATGACCTATCTGGCCTTGGTGTCGGCGCAGGATGGCCGCCGCGCCGGCTTCGCGACAGTGGCGGGCATTGCGCTCGGGCTTGCGATCATCGGCGCGATTGCAGGTTTCGGCGTGGCCGAGCTGATCCAGGCATCAACCCTGGCCTATGAGACATTGCGCTGGGCCGGCGTGCTGTTCCTGCTCTACCTTGCATGGGAAGGCTGGAGCGCGGGAACAGATATCGTCTCGGCAAGCAGCGTCGATCACGAGCGCTATTTCATTCGCGGCCTGATGACCAACCTGCTTAACCCGAAGGCGGCGGTGTTTTATGTCGCGGTGTTGCCGACCTTTGTCGAGGCGGGCAAGCCGGTGCTGGCCCAGACCGCCCTGTTGACTGCGATCTATGTCGCGGTGGCAACGCTCGTGCATGCCGTGATCGTCATTCTTGCCGGCTCGCTGGAACCCTTCCTCAACGATCCGAGACGCGAACGCATCGCGCGGCGCGTCTTGTCGGCACTGTTGGCTGTTGTCGCCTTGTGGTTTGCGTGGACGACGGCGCGCTGACCGATCAGGCAGCAGCTTTCTGGCATTTGGCGCAGGTGCCGCGAAATTCGATTACGGCTTTCTTTGCAGCAAAGCCGGTGGAGCGCACCCAGTCATCAAGCTTGTGACCGACATCATGGTCGGAAAACTCGGTGACCTGCCCGCAGCTGTCGCAGATGGCGAAAGCCGTCATAGAGTGATTGTGGTCATGCGGTTCGGCGCAGGCAACGAAGGCATTGAGGCTTTCCAGCCGATGCACCAGCCCTTCCTTCACCAGAGTGTCGAGTGCCCGGTAGACCTGCAAGGGGGCGCGGAAGCCGCGCTCGCGCAACTGGTCGAGCAGCGTGTAGGCGCTGAGCGGCGCGCTCGCTGCCTCGAGCTTTTCCAGCACGCAAAGCTGGTTCTTCGTCAGAGCATTCCTTGCCGCCATGGTCCTGCCTTCGGGTCCAGCCACGGCGCACGAGGCGCGTGGCTCAACCTGACATAACCATTCGCGGCACTTTTTGCTACCGTTTCAGGGCCGTGACGACCTCGAGGCTCATCGAAGCGCGTCTATTTGCGCGTCGGACCTTCGCGTTCGGCCGACCGCGCCCACAGGTTGATGTTGGCATCGCGGGCGTAGGTGTCGATCTCGGCCAGTTCGCTGTCGGAGAATTCGAGATTGGCGAGAGCCGCAACGCAATCCTCGACCTGCTCGGGACGGCTGGCGCCGATCAGCGCCGAGGTAACCCGGCCTTTGCGCAGCACCCAGGCCAACGCCATCTGCGCAAGCGTCTGGCCGCGGCGGCCAGCAATCGCATTCAGCGCCTTGATGTTGGCAAGAGCCTGTTCGCTGAGGAAAGACTGGCGCAGCGACTTGCCTTGCGCCGCGCGGCTGCCCTCGGGAACGCCGCCAAGATACTTGTCGGTGAGCATGCCCTGGGCCAACGGCGAAAACACGATCGACCCGACGCCAAGCCCATCCAGCGTATCGAGCAGACCGTCCTCCTCGACCCAGCGGTTGAGCATCGAGTAACTGGGCTGGTGGATGAGGCATGGCGTGCCGAGGTCACGCAGGATGGCTGCGGCCTCGCGGGTGCGCTGCGAATTGTAGGACGAGATGCCGGCGTAAAGCGCCTTGCCGGAGCGCACGGCCTGACCGAGCGCGCCCATGGTTTCCTCAAGCGGCGTCTCGGGGTCGAAGCGGTGCGAATAGAAGATATCGACATAGTCGAGCCCCATCCTTTTCAGGCTCTGGTCGAGGCTGGAAAGGAGATACTTGCGGCTGCCCCACTCTCCATACGGACCCGGCCACATATCGTAGCCGGCCTTGCTGGAGATGATCATCTGGTCGCGGTAACCGGCAAAATCCGTGCGCAGGATTTCCCCGAAGGCCCGCTCGGCCGAGCCGGGAGGCGGGCCGTAATTGTTGGCGAGATCGAAATGGGTGATGCCGAGATCGAAGGCCTTGCGCACGATGGCCTGCTTGGTGCGATGCGGCGTGTCGTCGCCAAAATTGTGCCAGAGGCCGAGCGAGATCGCCGGCAGCTTCAGGCCAGAGCGCCCGCAACGATTGTAGATCATTTCGCGGTAGCGGTTTTCGGCTGGGGTGTAGGGCATGGGACATACCTTTGGATCTGACGCAACTTGAGCTGTCGAATTTGTAGATGGTCTAGCCGGCCTTCCGCAGCAGTGCGGACGCCTGCCTGACGCCAAGAGCGGCGGGCCGTTCGCAACTTGTCTGCATGGCGACGAACTTGCCCGTCTCACCGGATTTCAGAAGTCCCGTCATCACCTCGACCGTATGCAGCGCAAGATCGAGCGAGCAGCGGTGCGGACGGCCTTCGAGGATGGCCAGCGCCATGTCGGCAAGCCCGGCGGTACGATAGTTGGCCATCATGCCATGCGGATGCTGTTCATTGGCGACGCCGAACGGATGCGGCCATTTCGGCAGTGTCTTCACCGGCTTTTCGCCCTTGGTGTAGACCACCTCGCCGCCGAAGAAATTGGGATCCGGCACGAAGATGCTGCCGGTTTCGCCGTAAAGCTCCATCGGGGCATGACCGTGGCTCCAGACGTCCCAGCTTGAATCGAGCGAAATCACCGCGCCATTCTCGAAATGCAGGATGCCGTGCACGGTGGTTGGCGTGTTGACTGGGATCTTTTCGCCGGCGCGCGGCTTCGACGTGATCGTGCGTTGCTTGGCAGGGATCGACGTGATCGCGACCACCTGCTTCACCGGCCCGATGAGCTGGATCAGGTCGGCAATGTAGTAGGGTCCGAGATCGAGCACCGGGCCGGCCCCCGGCTGGAAGAAGAAATCCGGGTTCGGATGCCAGCTTTCCATGCCGTGGCTCATGACATGGCAGGTGCCGCTGGTGATCGCGCCGACCTTGCCGGCGTCGATGAGATGGCGGACGAACTGGTGCGACCCGCCAAAGAAGGTGTCTGGAGCGGAGCCGACGCGCAGGCCCTTCTTTTCGGCCCGCTTCTTGAGATCGAGACCATCCTTGACCGAGAGCACGAACGGCTTTTCCGAATAGACATGCTTGCCCGCATCGAGGATCTGGCGCGAGACCTCGTGGTGCACCGTCGGGATGGTCAGGTTGACGACGATGTCGATATCCTTGGCGGCGAGCAGGCCGTCGACCGTTTCGGCGCGAAGAGAGAATTCCTTGGCGCGGGCTTGGGCGGCAGCCATGTTGAGATCGGCGCAGGCGCGCATTTCGATACCGCGAAACAGCGGCGCGAACTTGAAATAGGTCGCCGAAATATTGCCGCAGCCGATAACGCCGATACCGAGAGATTTTGCCAATTACGCCTCCTGCCACGCTTGAGCAGCTTCGATCGAGCGACGCGCGAACCGCGCTATGTCGTTCGGGTTGTCCTGCTCCATGACAAAGTGCCGTGCACTGGTACGGGAGCGCACGGCGGCAAACAGCGCCGGCCAGTCAATTGTGCCATGGCCGACATCGGCCCAGCCGTCTTCGTCAAGCCCCTCGCCTGGCCTCGCCATGTCCTTGACGTGGATTGCCACGATGCGCGCGCCGTAGCGGTCGAACCAAGGCAGCGGGTCGGTGCCGCCGCGCACCACCCAGGCAACGTCCATTTCCCAGCCGATATCAGGCGCGGCAGCCAGAATGTGGTCCATCGGCACCGAGCCGTCCGGTAGTGGCTCAAACTCGAATTCGTGATTGTGCCATCCGAATTCGTAGCCATGCCGCCTGGCCGTCTCGCCGACCCTGGCCAGCCGTTCGCCGAAATGGCGCCAGCCGGCAGCATCCTTGGGCCGCTGGTCCGCCTCCAGGTAAGGGCAGATCAGAAGCTTGATGCCGAGCGTATCGGCAATGGCGCGCACGCCATCGAAATCGCCTTCAAGCGCCTCGATGCCGAAATGACCGCTCGGCATGGCGAGCCCTGCCCGGTCCATGGCGGAGCGAAATGCGGAAGGCTGGTCATAGACGCCGCCATAGCCTTCGACTTCGCGATAACCGAGACCGCCGAGCAGATCGAGCACCTTCTCCCATGGCTGGAAGTTGCGGGCGCTGTAGAGCTGGAACGACCATGAAACGGCGGACCCAGCCGAGCCCCGTTCGGCTTTTCCCATCACACTCTCCAAATTCCGCAAACGCCGAATTGATGCCCGGCAGCCTATCTTTGAGCGGAGCCGGGACTGCCGTCAACACGTCAACAGCACCGTTCACCGTAAATTTCAATCGATTAACCCATCTGGATCAATCGGATTTGAGCGGGAAATGCCCTCAAGGGCGGATATCGATCGCCCCTTCGACCTTCTTCATATCGAAGTCGGAAACGAGGATATCGATGCGGACAGTCCAGCTTCCGGCTATGGGAATGACGAGGTTGTCCACGCGCCAGGTGCCGTCGCCGGGCTTGGTTGCGGGCCGCCTCAGCGGCTCGATGCCGGAATCGGGCTTTGACAGGACAAGCGTGACTTCCTTGGCATTGAGCGGACCGAAATCGCCGTCGAACATCAGGATCGAAGCGGCGACTTCGCCGGTGTGTCCCGGCGTGATGGTCAATTCCGCCATCGCCTCCGGCGTGTGGAAATGCGCAATGGCCGGCTGGGCCGCGGCGATGGCCAGAGCACGCGGCGGCGGCGTGAAACGCCAGCCGGCGGCAACCCCGAAGATCAGCACTGCGAGCAGGATTTCCGCGCAGATCGAGCGGACAAGGCGCGCGCTGGCCGGCGCATCGCCGCTTTCCGCTGGTACGGTCAGCCGCCAGCGGTTGAACGCGGCAAGTGCAAACAGAATTGAAAGCAACGCCAGCTTGGCGACAAGGAGCCGCCCATAGGCCGTGTCGATGAGCGCCGATAGCTTCTCGACCTGGATGACTGCCAGCACGACGCCTGCACCAACCAGCAGCGCGAACACCGGCAAGACCGAGCGCGAGAAGCGCCGCAGGAAAGCACCGGACATAGGAGCCCTGCGCCACAGTGCGAGGCCGAGCGGCACCAGCACACCGGCCCAGAAGGCGATGGTGACGCCATGCAGGAACACCATCGGCCGCGTCAGCCACTGCGGTTCTGCGGCACTGGCATGGCCGCTTGCGGCAAGCGCGACGCCCGCTCCGGCAAGGGCAAGAAGCGTCAACGGCTTGCCGACACGCGGCAAGACCAATCCAAGCAAGGCCACCACCAAAGCCGCCAGCGCGACCAGCACGGTGGAGCCGTAACTGGTGGCAAAGCCGGTTTCCCACACCGCCGGCAGAGTGATGGCGTGCAGCCGCGCGCCCAGCGCATCAAGGCCCTGCAGGCCGAGCGAAGCGGGCGCCGCCAACAGCCCGGCAAGCAAGGCCGTGCCGACAAAACGCTGCCCATCGCGCCCGCCCTTGGCCAGCCATGCGATGGCAAAGGCTCCGCCGATGCCGAGGAACAATCCGATGTAGAGCGCCACCTTTGCGCCCCATAACAGTGAGCGCACCAGCCAATCCACCGGCTCCGCAGTCTGCGGGGCAGTGCTGGGGGCACCGACGGAAAACAGCAGCGAACCGGCAACAGGGTGGCCGTCCTCGGAGACGACCCGCCAGCTCAGGACATGCGTGCCCTGGCCAAGTGGCTGCGGGTTGGCGACCACCACCGTCTGGCCTTCGAGGCGCGATGAGGTCAGCGGCAGCGACGTTCCATCCGGACGCACCAGCGTCAGCACCAAGGGCGACACCGGTTCGCTGAAGGTAAGCGAGAATGACGATGGGCTGTTCGCGATGACCGTGTTGTCTGCCGGTTCAGCATTGATGAGCGCGGCATGCGCCGCCGCCGGGTTGGGCGCGATAAAAACTGCAAACAGCAGCAGCGACGCCAGCAACCAGGAAAGGACCTGGATGGGCGACATTGAAAGGGCGCTTGGCCGCTGCTGTCTGATCATGATGTGCTGACCGATAAAGGTGTGGCGCGCCGTGTGAAACAGCGCGCCACGCTTCGATTACTTCTTGGGCAGGAGCTTGATGCCGGGAGCCGGGAATTCAAGCGAATCCGCATCCGCGCCGGCCTTCGGGATTTCGATCCAGCGCTCGGCCTTGTCGCCGCATTCCTGCACGACCGGGAACGACAGTGTTTCGCCGACCGGCAGGCCGGCGGTCAGGAAGCCGCGCAGTACGAACTCGTCGTAGAATTCGTCGGGCAACTCGCCGCCGCTCCACACGACTTCCTGCACACCCTCGGAAACCTGATCGCCGTAATACTCGTAGGACTGGGCGTATTTGCCCTTCACGGTTTCAAGTTTCCAGCCGGCCTTGGGCATCGGCTTCACCGAAATGAAGCCCTCGGGCACTTTGACCCTGACCGCTGTCGTGGCAGCACCTTCGCAGCCATGCGGGACGCGCAGCACTGCCTTGTAGGTCGAGCCGACGGCGGCTTCCTGGGTTTCAAGCGTGATGTGGGCGGATGCGGTCGCGCAACCGAACAGGGTGAGTGCGCCGAACGAGACGAGACGAATGACAAGATTGGACATGGTAGCCCCCTATGGGAATGATTTGAGTTCTGGAAAAAATCAGTGTTCGCCGGTCGAGCCGATGGCTTCGACCGAGAACTTGACGTCGATGCTGCCGGCCTTCTCGAAGGTCAGCGTGGCGGAGAAGCTGTCGCCCTGTTTCGGCTGCTGCTTCAGGCCCATGAACATCAGGTGATAGGCACCGGGAGAAAGCTCGACCTTTCCGCCGGCCGGGATTTCAACGCCGCCTTCGACACGGCGCATGGTCATGACACCATCCTTGACCGCCATTTCGTGGACTTCGGCCTTGTCCGAGATTTCGGACACGATGCTGACAAGCCTGTCCGGCGTGTTGCCGTTGTTGGTGATGACGAGATAGCCGCCGGCAACCTTGGCGCCGGAAGGCGTGGCCCGCGACCACGGATGTTCGATTTCAAGATCGCCGACCTTGAACTCATGCGCCGCAGCCATGTGCGAACCGGCAAAGAGCATGGCCAAAGCCAGCATGACGATGCCGAGAACGGCGGTTGAGGTAAGATGGCCTGGGCCTGGTTGCGCGGTACGCGCAATGGCAAGGGATCTGGACATGGGATTGCTCCACGACTGGTGTCGCGCCCGTTTGAAGGGCTACGACAATTCGATCATTTGGATGGATGGGCTGGCGGGAAGTTCCAGCCTGCGCCAATTCAACTCAGGCCAGAGCCGGAGGTGCGCGCGGATTCGACGGCGAGCGAGGCCGTTCGAAGGCGAGATGATCGGGCGCGGACGGCGAGAAAACCACCGTCTCGTAGCTAAGCGGGGCGAAGAGCGATGAGGTTGCGGGCGGTCCCGCAAGAACAGAAGCGGCAAGGTTGCAGCCGAGGACGCAACAGGAGGGCGTGTGCTTCTGCTGCGGGCTATCGGGCAGTTCCCCGATGGCGCCATGCGTACAGATGACATTGCCGAAAGCGTCAAGCTGGGCCGTTTGCGGACCCGCTGCAAGCGCGAGGGTTCCAAGCACGGACTGCATGACGAGGAACCAGGCAGCGGCGAGCGCTACCGGAAAACTCCATCGTCTGTTGCGACCGTACACGTTCAGTCCCGCCCTCTTTCGGACAACACCTATCATGGGAACGATCACCGGCAAGCCGACAAATTGCCGCCGCCGTCGTTCACTTGGCGGTGATATCCTCCATGTGCCGCCGCAACGTTGTGCTGGCACACATTGGGCGGCGAAAAATCAGAGCTTTGTCCAGGCGCCGTTGCGTTTCGAGGATTTTACGCAGGCCTCGATGAACGCCATGCCCTCGACGCCATCCTGCACGGTTGGAAAGATGACGTCCTTTGGCGGCTTGCCGCCCTTCGTTCGCGCAGCGCGAATGGCGCTCGCGGCTTCACGGTAGATGTTGGCGAAGCCTTCCAGATAGCCTTCCGGATGACCGCCGGGCACACGCGTCAGGCGCGACGCGGATTGAAGCGCACCGGCCCCGCCACGCGTAAGCAGCCGCTTCGGTTCGCCAAACGGCGTGTACCAGAGGTAGTTCGGATCGGCCTGCACCCATTCGATGCCGCCCTTCGAGCCGTAGACCCTGAGCTTCAGTCCGTTCTCGTGACCCGGCGCGACCTGGCTTGCCCACAGCATGCCCTTGGCGGGCACAGCCTTGCCCACGGCCTTGAAACGCAACAGGACCTGCAGATTGTCGTCCAGCTGCCGCCCCGGCACGAAGGCATCGAGATCAGCGGCAAGGCTGTCCAGTTCAAGCCCGCTGACGAAACGGGCAAGGTTGTAGGCATGGGTGCCGATGTCGCCGGTCGCCCCACCCGCGCCCGCCTGTTTTGGATCGGAGCGCCATGCCGCCTGCTTGTTTCCGCTAGCCGACAGGTCATCGGTCAGCCAGTCCTGCGGATATTCGACCTGGACGATGCGGATATCGCCAAGCTGGCCCTTGCCGACCATTTCGCGCGCCTGCCGCACCATCGGATAGGCAGTGTAGTTGTGTGTGAGCACGAACACCTTGCCGGTCTTTTCGACCAGCGCCGCCAGCTTCTTCGCCTCGGCAAGGGTCGCGGTCAGCGGCTTGTCGCAAATGACGTGGATACCGGCTTCAAGAAATGCCTTGGCGGCAGGAAAATGCACATTGTTCGGCGTGACGATGGCGACGGCCTCGATGCCGTCGGGTCGCTTGGCCTCGGCCTTGGCCATCTCGGCAAAGGAGGCATAGCTGCGTTCGGGCTCGAGACCAAGTTCGGCAGCGGAAGCCCTGGCGCGCTCCGGGTTCGAGGACAGCGCGCCGGCGACCAGCACGAACTCGTTGTCGAGGCGGGCAGCGATGCGATGCACCCCGCCGATGAAAGCGCCCTGCCCGCCGCCGACCATGCCAAGCCGGATCGGCTTATAGACCGGTTCAACCTTTTTGCCGCTGACCATCGCCGCTCTCCGGAGTTGCAGGTTTACTCGATACCCATCATCTTGCGCAGCGCAGCGCGGTCCGTGCTGCCGCCGGCAAAATCGTCGAAGGCCTTCTCGGTGACGCGGATGATGTGGCTTTCGATGAAGGGAGCGCCTTCTGCCGCGCCAACCTCGGGATGCTTGAGGCAGCACTCCCATTCCAGAACGGCCCAACTGTCATAGTCGTACTGCGCGAGCCTGGAAAAGATGCCGGAGAAATCGACCTGTCCGTCGCCGAGCGAACGAAAACGGCCGGCGCGGTTCAACCAGCCCTGATAGCCCGAGTAGACGCCTTGGCGGCCGGTCGGATTGAACTCGGCGTCCTTGACGTGGAACGCCTTGATGCGCTCGTGATAGATGTCGATGAAAGCCAGATAGTCCATCTGCTGCAACAGGAAGTGCGACGGATCGTAATTGATGGCGCAGCGTGGATGGCCGCCGACGGCATCCAGAAACATCTCGAAGGTTGCGCCGTCGAACACGTCCTCGCCCGGATGGATCTCGAAGCCGACATCGACGCCGTTGTCCTCATAGACATCGAGAATCGGCTTCCAGCGTTTGCCGAGTTCGGCAAAGGCTTCCTCGATGAGACCCGCCGGCCGCTGCGGCCACGGATAGAGATAGGGAAAGGCCAACGCGCCGGTGAAGCTCACCGAGGCTTTCAGGCCGAGATTGCGCGAGGCTTTGGCTCCGAATTTCATCTGCTCGACGGCCCAGGCCTGCCGCGCCTTGGGGTTGTTGTGGACGCTCGCCGGCGCAAAGGCGTCGAACTGCGCATCATAGGCAGGATGGACGGCGACGAGCTGGCCGATCAGATGGGTGGAAAGCTCGGTGATCGCGACGCCCGCCTCGGCGCAGATGCCTTTCACCTCGTCGCAATAGGCCTTCGAGGTGGCTGCCTTTTCGAGATCGAAGAAGCGCGCATCCCATGACGGAATTTGCACGCCCTTGTAGCCGAGACCCGCAGCCCACTTGGTAATCGATGCCAGCGAATTGAAGGGAGCGGCGTCGCCGGCAAATTGCGCCAGGAAGATCGCAGGTCCCTTGATTGTCGTCGGCATGGCATTCTCCTTCGCGCCGGCTTGGCAACGGCATATAACGCCGAACACGACGCTGCTTCAAAGCCGATCTGGGAATTTCAATCGGTTCATAACAGGCTTTTAGTGTCTGCCAAGGGCGGATTTCCCCGCAACGGCCTACATGTCGACGATCCTGTCGACGTGTAAGCTTGTGCCTACTTGTCTTTGGCCGCCTTGCGCAGGTCAACCCGCCGGATCTTGCCCGAAATGGTCTTGGGCAAGGCTTCGACGAATTCGATCTCGCGCGGGTATTTGTAGGGCGCGGTCAGGTTGCGGCAGAAATCCTGGATATCGCGCGCCAGTTCGTCGGAGGGCTCGAAGCCATTGGCGAGCATGATGTAGGCCTTGACGATCTCGCCGCGCGTGGCGTCGGGCTTGCCGACGACGGCGCTCTCGGCAACTGCCTTGTGCTCGATCAGCGCGCTTTCAACCTCGAACGGGCTGATGCGATAGCCTGCCGACGATATCAGGTCGTCCGAGCGCCCGACGAACCACAAATAGCCGTCCTTGTCGCGCCGGGCCGTATCGCCGGTGTAGTACCAGCCATTGCGGAACGCTGCGGTGTCGAGCGCACCCTTGTCCTTGTAGTAGCCGCGGAAAAGCCCGTTGGGAAACGGTTCCGTGATCTTGACCGCGATATGGCCGACCTCGCCTTCCGGCTGGCGGTTGCCATCGTCGTCCACCACATCGACGTCGAAGCCCGGCACCGGTTTGCCCATCGAACCGTGGCGCACTTCCTCACCCGGGAAATTGGCGACGATGTTGATCGTTTCGGTCTGGCCGTAGCCGTCCGCGATCAGCGTTCCCGTCGCTTCCTTCCATACCCGCATGACCTCGGGATTGAGCGGTTCGCCGGCGCTGAGCGAGCGGCGTATGCTGGAAAGATCGTATTGCTTGAGGTCCTGCTGCGCGAATAGGCGGAACACTGTGGGCGGCGCGCAGAAGGTCGTGACCTTGAGCTTGCCGATCAGGCGCAAATGGAGATCGGCGTTGAAGGCCGTCTCGCCATTGTAAAGCACCGTCGGCGTGCCGAGCAGCAATTGCGGAAACAGGATGCCCCATGCCGCCTTGGCCCAGCCGGTGTCGGTAAGCGACCAATGCGTATCCTCACGCCGCAGGTCCATCCAGAACAGGCCGGTCGCCGCATGGGCGAGGCCCGAACCATAGTCGCGCGGCACCATCTTCGGCATCGAGGTCGTGCCGGAGGTGAAGTAGGCCATCATCATGTCGGTGCTGCGGGTTTTCGGAAACGCAGCGCGATCGATCAGCGGCGAGGCGTCCGCCAGCAAGGCATCGAGCGACAGCCAGCCCTCGCGGGCGCCGTCAACCACGATGAAGGTGGTAAGCGAAGGGCATTCTGCGCGGATCGTATCGACCTTGGCGCAATGTTCAGAGGTGACGACGACGGCGCGCGCGCCGGAATGATTGACCCGGTAGGCGATGTCGTGCGCGGTGAGCAGGTTGGTGCCCGGCATCGAGACGACGCCTGCCTTCATGCAGCCGAACAGCACCGTGTACCAGGCGGGCACCCGCCCGACGACGACGCAGGCAAAATCCCCCGCTTCGATCCCAATGGTGCGCAACGCATTTGCAAAGCGGTTCGAGCTTTCGCTGAAGAAGGAAAAAGGGAGACGCTCTACCGTCTCGCCGTCACGCGAAACCGCGATGATGGCGGTGTGGTCGTCGCGCGTGGCCCAATCGTCTATGACGTCGAAAGCGAAGTTGAAATGCTCCGGCATGGCAAGGGAGTAGTTCGCGCGTGCCTTGCTGTAGTCGCGCTCGACCGACGAAAAATCCATTCTGATCCTCCCGACCGAATTGGCGCCCCATCTGCGAGAACCGCAGCAAGCTATCGAAATATACTGCACTGCACCATACGGCGCATCGCCATGTCATGGCAAATGGTTGAACCACACGCTCAAGCAGCGCCCAGAATCATGTCGGACGCCTTTTCGGCGATCATGACGGTGGGCGCATGCGTGTTGCCGGAAACGATGGTGGGCATGATGGAAGCATCGACCACGCGCAGACGCTCCATGCCATGCACCCTCAGTTGAGGATCGACCACCGACTGCGCATCGGTGCCCATCTTGGCCGTGCCCACCGGGTGGAAGATTGTGGTGGCAATGTCTCCGGCGGCGCGCGCAAGTTCTTCCGTCGTGCTGAGATGCGTTCCCGGCTTGAATTCCTCCGGCCTGAATTCGCTCATGCGCTTCGTGGCCATCAGCCGCCTTGCATGCATCACCGATTGCGCCGCGATCTCGCGGTCGGCATCGGTGGAAAGGTAATTCGGTGCGATGGATGGCGCAGCGTTTGCCTCGGCGGAGCGGATGCGCACATGGCCGCGCGATTGAGGGCGCAGATTGCAGACCGACACTGTGATGGCAGGGAACGTGTGCAGAGGATCGCCGAATTTCTCCAGTGACAGGGGCTGCACGTGGAACTCGATGTTGGGCGTGTCGAAGCGCTCGTCGGAGCGCATGAAAATGCCGTATTGGCTGGGCGCCATCGACATCGGCCCGGAGCGTTTCAATGCATATTCAAGCGCAATGCCTGCCTTGCCCCACAAGCTTGCCTGACGCTCGTTGAGGGTGCGCGCGCCCGTTATGCGAAAAGCCGTGCGGATCTGCAGATGATCCTGCAGGTTCTCGCCGACGCCCGAAAGCTCATGCACGACATCGATGCCGTTCGCCTTCAGCAAGGCGGCGGGGCCGACGCCGGAAAGTTGCAAGAGTTGCGGCGAATTGATCGCACCGGCTGACAACAGAAGTTCGCGCCCGACCCGCGCCCTGGCGAGGCGACCATCGGCACCGCGATAGAGGATCGCGCTGGCGCGGCGACCGTCAAAGACGATGCGTTCGGCAGCCGCGTGCGTCGCAACGCGCAGGTTCGGGCGGTTTCGCACGGGCTTGAGAAAAGCGCGGGACGCGCTGAAGCGCACGCCGTTCTTCTGGTTCACCTCGAAATAGCCGGCGCCTTCGTTGTTTCCGGTGTTGAAGTCGTCCGTCGAGGGAATGCCGAGTTCGGCCGCTGCTTCGGTGACCGCATCGAGGATAGGCCAGCTCAAGCGCTGCCGCTCGACCCGGAGCGGTCCGCCCTGCCCGTGGCTGGCATCGCTGCGGCTGTAGTGATCTTCGGAACGGCGAAACAGCGGCAGCACGTCATCCCAGCCCCAGCCGGGATTGCCCAGTTGACGCCATTGATCGTAGTCGCGCGCCTGGCCGCGCATGTAGATCATGCCGTTGATGGAGGAGCAGCCGCCGAGAACCTTGCCGCGCGGATAGAGCAGCGAGCGGCCATTGAGGCCTTTTTCCTCGTCGGTGTTGTAGCACCAGTCCGTGCGCGGATTGCCGATGCAGAAAAGATAACCGACGGGAATGTGAACCCAGTGATAGTTGTCGCTGCCGCCGGCTTCCAGCAAAAGCACGCGGTTGCGGGGGTCGGCGCTCAATCGGTTGGCAAGCACGCAGCCGGCCGAGCCGGCACCCACGATGATGTAGTCCCACTCGCCCTGGTCCACGGCATCAACATCGCCATGGCCGCTATTCTTGTCACTGCGCATGCGAAACTCATGGGCGAGAACGGCGTTTCCCGCAATCAGACTTAGGTCGTGAACTCATTTATCGCGGAGGCCACTGTGGCCGAGGTAACGCACGGTGTTAGACAAAAGTCACCGTTCTCAGACGCACGATGCGAATGCTAGCATCGCAATGCACGCATATCGACACGGTCGCCACTACGCGGGTTCCGCCAACGGAATACCTATAACAACCAAGGTTCTTCCGTGACGACGCCACGACTGGACGGCTATTTTTGACATATCGGCAAGCTTCGGCGATCGCCCGCGGTTTGCCCACAGGGAGGTAGTTAAGTGAAAATTTTGTCTCTGGTATCGGCAGCGCTGCTGGCTGCCACGGTGATCCCGGCTTCGGCTGCCGAGATTTCCGACGGCAAAGTCAAGATCGGCATTCTCAACGACCAGTCCGGCGTCTATGCCGACTTCGGCGGCAAATGGTCGTTCGAAGCCGCGAAGATGGCGGTCGAGGACTTCGGCGGCACGGTGCAGGGCGCACCGGTCGAGGTGATCACCGCCGATCACCAGAACAAGGCCGACATCGCCTCCAACATCGCGCGCCAGTGGTATGACACTGAGCAGGTCGACTCGATCATGGAGTTGACGACCTCGTCGGTCGCACTTGCCGTTCAGGGCATCTCCGCCGAAAAGAAGAAGATCGACATGGTGACCGGTGCGGCAACCGCCGACCTGACCGGCAAGGCGTGCTCACCCTACGGCTTCCACTGGGCCTACGACACGCATGCGCTCGCAGTCGGCACCGGCGGCGCGCTGGTCAAGCAAGGCGGCGACACCTGGTTCTTCCTGACCGCCGACTACGCATTCGGCTATTCGCTCGAGGAACAGACGTCCAACTTCGTCAAGTCGCAGGGCGGCAAGGTGCTTGGCGCAGTTCGCCATCCTCTGGCGACCACCGACTACTCGTCCTTCCTGCTGCAGGCCCAGTCGTCGGGCGCCAAGGTCGTCGGCCTCGCCAATGCAGGCCTCGACACCGCCAACGCCATCAAGCAGGCAGCCGAATTCGGCATCGTTGCCGGCGGCCAGCGTATGGCAGCTTTGCTGTTCACCCTGTCCGAAGTGCACGGCCTCGGCCTCGAAGCGGCCCAGGGCCTGACCCTGACCGAAGGCTTCTATTGGGATCGCGACGATGAATCGCGCAAGTTCAGCCAGCGCTTCTTCGACAAGACCGGCCGCATGCCCAACATGATCCAGGCTGGCACTTATTCGGCCGTCCTGCAGTATCTGAAGGCGATCGACAAGGCAGGCACCGACGAGACGGAAGCCGTCGCCAAGGAACTGCACTCCATGCCGGTCGAAGACGTATTCGCTCGCGGCGGCAAGGTCGGCGCCAACGGCCGCATGATCTATGACATGTACCTGATGGAAGTGAAGAAGCCTTCCGAAAGCACCAAGCCTTGGGACTATTACAAGGTGGTGGCGACGGTTCCGGGCGACGAAGCCTACATCAAGCCGGCCGAGAGCGGCTGCCCGCTGGTCAAGTGATCGCAAAGGCCGGCACGACAGTGGCGTCAGTTGCCAACCAAGAGCAGCCGCGGGTGGTGCTTTCCGCCCGCGGCCTGCGCCGTGATTTTGCCGGCTTCATTGCCGTCAACAACGTGGATCTCGACATCCATCACGGCAAGATCCACGCCTTGATCGGCCCCAACGGGGCCGGCAAGACCACAGTATTCAACCTGCTTACCAAGTTCCTGCAGCCAAGCGCCGGCAGGATCGAACTTCTGGGGACCGACATCACCAACACCTCGCCCGCCAAGGTGGCGCGGATGGGACTGGTGCGCTCGTTCCAGATCTCGGCAATCTTTCCCTTTCTCAGCGTTCTCGACAATGTGCGCGTCGCGCTGCAGCGCCCGAACGGCCTCGGCATCCAATTCTGGCGTTCGCTATCGGCGCTAGACAGCTTGACGCCACGCGCCGAGGAGTTGCTCCGCTCGGTTGGGCTGGATGACGCCAGAAACAAACTGGCCGGCGATCTCTCCTATGGCCGCAAGCGCGTTCTGGAAATCGCCACGACGCTGGCCCTCGACCCCAAGGTGCTTTTGCTCGACGAACCGATGGCCGGCATGGGCCACGAGGACGTCGGCATGGTTTCCAACATCATCCGCTCCGTTGCCGGCGACCGCGCTGTTTTGATGGTCGAACACAACCTGACCGTGGTCGCTGATCTGTGCGACTGGATAACGGTGCTGCAACGCGGCGAAATCCTTGCAGCCGGCGACTATGCGACCGTCAGCCAGGACGAGCGCGTGAAGGTTGCCTATATGGGGACGGAACATGACTGACGCCCCCCTGCTTTCCGTGCGCGGCCTCAACGCCTGGTACGGCGAAAGCCACGCGCTTCATGGCGTGGACCTCGAAGTCTTTCAGGGCGAGACGGTGACGCTGCTCGGCCGCAACGGCGTCGGCAAGACGACGACGCTGCGCTCCATCATGGGCCTTATCCGCAAGCGGACCGGAGAAATCTCCTTCGACGGCAAGGACCTGATGCGCATGCCGCTGCATCACACCGCGCGGGCCGGTCTGGGCTATGTGCCCGAGGAGCGGGGCATCTTCGCCACGCTGACGGTGGACGAGAACCTCATCCTGCCGCCCGTGGTCGCCAAGGGCGGCATGAGTGTGGAGGAAATCTTCGACCTGTTTCCAAACCTGAAGGAACGCCGCAACAGCCAGGGCACCAAGCTCTCCGGCGGCGAGCAGCAGATGCTGGCGATTGCGCGTATGCTGCGCACCGGGGTAAAGATGCTGTTGCTCGACGAACCGACCGAGGGCTTGGCCCCGGTCATCGTGCAGCGCATTGGCGAATTGCTGGCGACGCTGAAGCAGCGCGGCATGACCATCCTGCTGGTCGAACAGAATTTCCGCTTTGCCAGCCGCATCGCCGACCGCTTCTACCTGATGGAGCACGGCAAGGTCATGGCCGGCTTCCCGGTTGGCGAACTGCCAGACCGGATGGAGCAACTTCACGAAGTGCTGGGCGTGTGAGGCCGACATGACAATGATCTTTGGCATCCCCCTGCAAGCGTTTCTCGGCCAGTTGCTGGTCGGCCTCATCAACGGTTCGTTCTATGCGATGCTCAGCCTCGGGCTCGCCATCATTTTCGGCCTGCTGCGCGTCATCAACTTTGCCCATGGCGCCCAGTACATGCTGGGCGCTTTTGTCGGCTATCTGCTGTTGACCCATATGGGCATAGGCTACTGGCCGGCACTGCTCATCGTGCCGATCATTGTCGGCATCACCGGCATCGTCATCGAGCGGCTGGCGCTATCGAAGCTTTACGACATCGACCCGCTCTACGGCCTCCTGTTCACCTTCGGCCTCGCCTTGGTGATCGAAGGCATTTTCCGTTATTATTTCGGCGTGTCGGGCAACCCGTATTCGGTGCCGGACCTGCTTGCCGGCGGCACGAACCTCGGCTTCATGTTCCTGCCCAACTATCGCGGCTGGGTCGTGGTAGCATCGCTCGCCGTGTGCCTTGGCACATGGTTCGCCATCGAAAAGACCAAGCTTGGCGCCTATCTGCGCGCCGCGACGGAAAACCCGCGCCTCGTGCAGGCCTTCGGCGTCAATGTGCCCCTTTTGCTGACGCTGACATATGGGCTCGGTTCCGCGCTAGCGGGCCTCGCCGGCATACTGGCGGCCCCTGTCTATCAGGTCAGCCCGCTGATGGGATCGAACCTGATCATCGTGGTGTTTGCCGTCGTCGTCGTCGGTGGCATGGGTTCCATCATGGGAGCCATCGTCACCGGCTATATGCTGGGCCTTGCAGAAGGTTTGACCAAGGTCTTCTACCCGGAAGCCTCCAACATCGTGATTTTCGTCATCATGGCCATCGTGCTTCTCGTGCGCCCCGCCGGCTTGTTTGGAAAGGACGCCTGACATGGCCGAAATGACGCTCAGCGACGCCCGCACCAAGGCATCTGCAAGGCTGGAATGGGTGCTGATTGCCATCGGCATCGTGGCGCTGCTCGCCGCGCCCTTCTTCATCTATCCGATCTTCATGATGAAGATGCTGTGCTTTGCGCTGTTTGCCTGCGCCTTCAACCTTCTGCTCGGCTACACCGGCCTTTTGTCGTTCGGCCATGCCGCCTTCTTCGGCGGCGCCGCATATTTCACCGCGCATGCGGTCAAGGTCTGGGGCCTGCCTCCGGAAATCGGCATATTGATCGGCGTCATCGGTGCGGCCGTCCTCGGTCTCATCATGGGTTTCTTCGCCATCCGTCGCCAGGGCATCTACTTCGCCATGATCACGCTGGCGCTTGCCCAGATGTTCTTCTTCTTCTGCGTGCAGGCAGGCTTCACCGGCGGCGAGGACGGCATACAGGGCGTGCCGCGCGGCCTGCTTTTCGGACTTGTCGACCTGCATAAGGAATTCAACATCTACTATTTCGTGCTGGTCGTTTTCCTGCTTGGCGTGTTCGCCATCTGGCGCATCGTCAACTCACCCTTCGGCATGATTCTGCGCTCCATTCGCGAGAACGAGAACCGGGCCATATCGCTTGGCTATTCGGTCGCGAACTACAAGCTGGCCGCCTTCGTCATGTCGGCGGCGCTGTCGGGGCTTGCCGGCTCGCTCAAGGCAATCATCTTCCAGTTCGCAACGCTGACCGATGTTGCCTGGCAGATGTCGGGCGAAGTGATCCTGATGACGCTTTTGGGCGGTATCGGCACCATGGTCGGCCCGATCATCGGCGCGGGGCTGGTCGTCGGCTTGCAGAACTCGCTTGCCACGTCCGATTTCCCAGTGACGATCGCCACCGGCCTGATCTTCATGGTGTGCGTGCTGATCTTCCGGCGCGGCATCGTCGGCGAGCTTTACGCCCGCGTGCTCAATCCCTCCGGGCCGAACAAGGGCTAGGGTCAGGCGCTGCGGGCCGCCGCGGGAGGCATTTCGCCATAGGAGCGTGGCGACGTGGAAATCGCCTGCGAGGCGACCCGCGTACCGTCCGAAAGGCTGGCGGCAAGCGACTTGCCGCGGGCAAGCGCTGCAAGAAATGCGGCGTTGAAAACATCGCCTGCGCCGATGGTGTCAACGACATCGACCTTCGGAGCGGCGGCGGAAATCAGCTTGCCATCGGGACCCATCGCCTGCGCACCGTCAGGGCCACGCTTGACCACCACGGTCGCGCCATCAGCCATCACGGCACGGATCGCGCGTGCGGCTTCCACAGTATCGCCAACGCCTGCAAGCGTCGTCGTCTCGATCTCGTTGAACAGGGCAATGCGCGAACGCGACAGCCAGCGGCGGGCCAGCATTTTGTTTGCGTCCGTCCAGCCATCGGTCGGCCAACCGGTATCGAGAGCCACCGAAATATCGTGGCGGTCGGCCCAGTCGAAAAGAGCGTCGTAGTCCTTGGCCAGCAAGGGAGTCAGGAACGAGCCGCACACCAGCAGAAAGCCGCCGGCAAGCCGCTGCCCGTCAAGCACAGAGAAGGCATCGGCAAGGCTGAAACGCGGCAGATGGCCGAGCGTGGTGAAAAAGGTCCGCTCGCCGTCGGGATGCGTGATGCCGACTGAAACCGTCGTGCTTTCACGGCAGACGGGCCACTTGTCGGCATAGCTGCCGAAGGCTGCCCGCAGCCAGATGCCGAACTGGTCGGAGCCGATGTTGGAGGCGATGTCGAAATCGACGCCGAGCGCCTGCCACGCAAGGGCGGCATTGCCCGCCGCACCGCCGACGCGCAATTCGTCATGCTCCACGATGAATTCGGTTCCGGACTGCGGCCAAGGCGCAACCGGCCCCATGATGAGGTCGACATTGACGTTGCCGATCACTGCCAAGGGCCGCATTCATTCGCTCCGTGTAATCTTGGTTGAACGCACGGGCGTACCGGCGTTCTCGACGCGCTCATCGGCGAAGGCAATCATCAAGCGCTGCGCAACCGGCAGCATGGCGAAGATCGCAGCCATTCCCGATGCAGGTGAAAAGCGCAGGCTTACAGCACCATCCACCGGTCCAGACGATGAGGAATCGAACATGACGACCGGCGCGCCGGCCTCGATCACGGACGACGCCATGGCGGTCACAAGACCTGCGGTGGCATCGTCACCGCGAAACAGGATAACGCCGATCCCGGGCCCGAGCATTTCCATCGGCCCGTGGCGCAACTGGCCGCCCTCCAGCGAAAAGCAGGGGCGGCGCGACAGTTCGACCAGCCCGAGCGCCAGCGCTTCGGCGACGCCTTGCAGGCGTCGGCCGGATGTGACGACGGTGGCAACATTGCGAAGAGCGGCAAGCGCCGGCTCGATGTCGGCTTCAGATGGTGCTTCCAAAGCGGCAAGCGCCGACGCCGGATCCTGGCCGAGTGCGGCCAGAACGGCGAGGTGCAGGGCAAAGGTTACGGTCAGGCTGCGCGTGGCCGCAAAGGCAAGTTCGGTTCCACCCGCGCCAACCAGACAGGTAGCGGTGCGGGCAAGGAACGAGCCGCCTTCAAGGGTCAGCCCAAACGTGTCCTCGGTTCCGCCGGTTTCGGAAAACCACCTGACGACCTCGGCGCTTTCGCCCGACTGGGAACTGATCAGCACCGTCCTGCCGGTCAGTGGCAGCGGCTGGCCGAGTTGTTCCGACAATGGCAGCGCAACGGCATCGATGCCGAGGTCGCGGTAGAGCGGCTCGACTGCGCGATTGACCGCATGCGAGCCACCCATGCCGAGCAGAAGCGCGCGGCCCGTTTTCTTCAACGAAGCGGCGACCTTGGCGGCGGCCTCGGTGGCTTGCCCAAAGGACGCAAGCGCATCGCTGCGCTGGCGCGCCATCTCGCGATCGATGGCGACGAGCCCTGCCGGCCGCGCTTTTGTTGTCACTGCCGTCATCCTTTGACGCCTCCACTGGTCAGGCCGGAAATGAGGGCGCGCTGCATGACGAGCCCGATGAAGACCGGCGGCAGCGCAGCCAGAACGCCTGCGGTTGCGATCAAGCCGTAGTCGGCGATGCGGCCACCGGCGAGATCGGCGATGGTGACCGTCAGGGTCTTGGCGCGCTGGTCGGACGTGAAAAGCAGCGCATAGAAGAACTCGTCCCAGGCAAGCAGGAAGGCAAACAGGGCCGAGGTCGCGACGACAGGCATGGCGAGCGGCAGCGTGATGCGGCGCAGCGTCTGGAACAGATTGGCGCCGTCCATCATCGCCGCCGCCTCGATCTCGCGCGGGATGGTGTCGAAGCCGGATTTCATCAGCCATGTCGTGAACGGCGCCAGGATGGTGAGGTAGACCAGCGCCAGCCCGAACACGTTGTTGAGCATGCCAAGATGGGCGAGACCCATATAGAGCGGCACCGCCAGCGCCACCGGCGGCAGCATGTAGGTGGCGATGACCATGGACAACGACCAGCCGACCGATGGCGTGCGCGACACCGCCCAGCCGGCCGGAATGGCTACGGCGAGGGCGGCGAGCGTCGCCATGCCGGCGACCTCGATGCTGTTGCGCAAAGCCGCGGTGAAGGCAGCGCCGGCGCTGTTTTCGACCGTCGAGAGCAACAGCTTGTAGCGCGAGAAATCAGCCTCTTGCGGCCACCAGTGCAACGGCTTGGCAGAAAGATCGGTTGCAGGCGAAATGCTCATGACGAAGAGCCAGGCGACGGGGGCAAGGATCACCACCGCAAGCAGCAAGGCACAGGCATGGACGAAGATGGTGAAGGCAAGGCTCTTCGGTCCCATCAGCGTGCGCTCCCCGCAGTCTTGCGCACAAGGACGGCATAGCTGGCGGCCAGAACGGTAACGAGCAGCGTCACGATAAGGGCAAGCGAGGCACCAGAACCGGCCCGCTGGAACGAGAAAGCTTCCTGATAGACGAGGATCGACAAGGTGCGCGTGCTGTTGGCGGGGCCGCCGCGCGTCATCACCCAGATGATGTCGAACACCTTGAAGGCCTCGATGGTGCGCAGCACCAGCGCCACCATCAGCGGTCCGACGATGAAGGGCAGCGTGACGAAACGAAAGCGCGCGAAGGGTCCGGCACCATCGACCAGCGCGGCGGCCCTGATGTCGCGCGGCACGGCCTGAAGGGCTGCCAAGGCGATCAGCGTGACCAGCGGAAAATTCTTCCACGTATCGGCGATGATGAGCGCCGTCATAGCCGTCGCGGGTTCACCCAGCCACGAGCGGTAGCTGTCGATGATGCCAATCTGCGTCAGCGCGGCGTTCAGCGCGCCGTATTCCGGATTGTAGATCAGCCGCCACAGCGTCGCGTTGACCACCGTGGGCAGGGCCCAAGGCAGGATCATCAATGCGCGCAGAATGAAACGGCCGTGGAATTCCTGATTGAGCAACAGGGCAGTCAGCACGCCGATGACCATTTCGACTGCAACCGAAACGATGGCGAACCATGCGGTCGTGTAAAGCGTGCGCTGGAAATTGGAGCTCGACAGCATCTTCGCATAGTTGTCGAAACCGACGAATGTCCCGCTCGTCCCGACCAGCTTGGCGTTGGTGAACGAAAGGCCGATCGTATCCACCAGTGGCCAGCCGATCACGGCGATCATGACCGCAAGGAGCGGCAGCATCAGCAGCCACGCACGTGTTGTCATGAAGGGGCCGGACATGAATGCTTGGTTCCCGGAATAAAAAGCCCGCCTCAAACCGCGCTGCCGTGCGCGGTCCGGATCGGGTGTCGATTTGTGAAAAGGTTCCGTGACGGCGACAGCGTCACGGAACCCCGAGGCGATGCTAGAGGCCGCTGTTTTCCGCTGCGGTCTTCAAGGCATCTTCAGGCGAAGCCTGGCCGAGCAAGGCTTCCTGGATGGCCTGCTGCAACGCCGTCGACAGTTCCTGATACTTCGGCGTGGTCGGGCGCGGATACATGGCGGCGAGACCCACCTTGGCCGCAGCGATCAATTCTTCCTGGCCCTTGGTCACAGCCGGATCGTCATAGGACGATGCCCAGATCGGCAGGCTGAGCTTGGCATACTCATTCTGCGTCGCCTGCGAGGTCATGAAGGCAACGTATTTCCACGCCTCGTCGGGGCTCTTGCTGGTGCTGGTGATGCCAAGCCCCATCGAGCCATTCATGGCCGAAATGTCGCTCTTTCCGGCGACGCCCGGCGCGGGCACGATGCCGACCTTGCCGGCGACCTTGCTTTCCTTCGGATCGTTGGCGAGGTTGTACATATAGGTCCAGTTAAGCGCGAAGGCGGCTTCGCCGTTCTGGAATACCTTGCGCACGTCCTCTTCGAGGAATTCCTTCGAGTTCGGGTTGGTGAGACCCGACTTGTAGCTCGCGACCATGTAGTTCAGGGCGTCGAGACCGCCGCCTGTCTGGAAGTCCGGCTTGCCGTCCTTCAGGAACTCGCCGCGATAGGCGCTGACCAGCGTAGTGTAGTCGCAGATCGCGGCTTCCGCCTGTGCCCAGCTCCAGGCGATTGGCGTTTCAAGTAGGCCCTTGTCCTTGATCGTCTTGGCCTGTTCAGACAATTCGTCCCACGTCTTCGGCGGCGCGGTGATGCCCGCCTTCTCGAGGATTTCCTTGTTGTAGAACAGGTACTTGGTGTCGAGGATCCAGGGAATGCCATATGACTTGCCGTCATACTGGACCGTGGTCCATGCCCCCGGCAAAACGCCCTTCTTCATCTCGTCGGTGATGCGCGAGGAGACATCGACCAGCACGTTGTTGGTGGCATATTCGGCCGGCCAGATAACATCGAACAAAACGACGTCGTAGCCGCCGGACCCCTGCGCAAGAACGGTCTTGTCGTGCAGGCCCTCATAGGGAACGAATTCAAGATTGACCTTGATGTCCGGGTTGGCCTTGGTGAAAGCCTCCGTCATGGCGCGCACGTCGGCCTCACTGTAGGCGGCCTGCGCCATAAACAGCGCATTGAGCGAGGTTTCCGCGAAAGCGTGCGGCATCATCAGGCCACCGGCGAAGGCAACACCCAGCAGCATCTTGCTTGTTGTTTTCAGCATTCCTGTTCCTCCCAGATTGGTAAGTGCAACTGCCGGATTGACCGACCCACCGGCCCCGGCGATACGACTGCGGTATTCCGCCCTCCCTGGCGGCGTTGTTATCTCATCCGCTATTAAGTCAAACCACTTGACTTAATTTGTTCTGCAATCCTTTACTGGTGTCAAGGGGAAATTCGGAGGTGGCTGAAATTCGCGAAATCCGGGCGAAAGGCGGCAGCAACCAGGAAGGCACGAGCGCGCACAACCGCCGGGTCATGATCGAGGCTTTGCGGCTGAACGGAGCGCTTTCGCGCGCCGACCTTGCCCGGGCGACGGGGCTTACCAAGCAGGCCGTTTCGAACATCATCGAGGAGCTTGAAGCGGACGGCTTCGTCGCCGCGCAGGAAGCGGTGCGCAAGGGCCGTGGGCAGCCTTCTACGCCCTATACGCTCGTTCCTGAACGCGCCTTCGCCATCGGACTGCAGATCGACCGCTATCTAACCCGCGCGCTCGTCGTCGATCTCGTCGGGAATGTGCTTGTGCGCGAACAGGCACCGCTGCCGCCAAGCCCGGCTGAGGGCGTTGCGGTCATTCTGGGCCTGATCGCCTCAGTGCGTCGCCAACTGTCCAAAGTTTCCGCAAAATCGGAGCAACGGCTTGTCGGCCTCGGCGTCGCCATGCCGGGACCGTTCGGCCTCGATACAAACGGCGACGATACGTGGTCGATGGATGCCTGGCAGGCCTATCCCCTGCTGGAAACGCTGGCCAGCGGAACCGGTCTCGATGTCGGGCTGCAGAACGATGCGGCGGCCTGCGCGACGGCGGAGCGGCTTGTCGGCGCGGCCAATGGCGTCGACCATGCCGTCTGCATCTATGTCGGCTATGGCATCGGCGCCGGGCTGATCCTGAACGGCGACCTCTACCGGGGCGCCAATGGCAATGCCGGTGAAATCGGCATCGCGCTGCTTTCGCCGCGAGGCGCGGACCGGATGCCGTTCGAGCACCAGGCTTCGCTGGCTCCGCTTTACAAGCAGGTCGGTCTCGATCCGGCCGATCCCGAGCTTCACGAAAAGATACTGGCAATGTCTGCCGGCAAAGACCAGCGGCTTGAAGCCTGGCTCGAGGCTGCGGCGGCCGATCTGCGCTGGAGCATCCACCTCGTCGAAACCATCTTCGACCCCGACACGGTGATCATCAGCAGTTCCGCGCCGGAGCCCCTGACCAACCGCCTGTTCGAGGCGATGCAGCCCTTGATCCCGTCGATTTCCGACCGGCCGAACCGGACGCAGCCCCGGCTGAAGCTTGGCATCATTGACCCGTGGTCGATCGCGCTTGGAGCAGCCGCCGAACCGATCAGCGGTGAATTCGATCCGCGCTTTTCGGCGATGCTGAAACCCCGATCCGAGGGTTGAGGGTTGCCTGAAAGGCGTCCGGTTGGAACTCCCAGGAATATTACCTCGCGAGAATTGCGCAGACCCGGAAATCTGGATAGCTTTGACCAAAAGATAAAAAATCCAAGCCGAACCATAAATTGGATCCAGCCAGGGGAACTAGCCATGACGCGCACTATCCTTTCTCAGTTTTCGCCATCTCGCCGCACCGTGCTCAAGGGCATGGGCGCAGGCGCCACGCTTGCCATGACCGGTGGCTTGGCCACCCGCGCATTCGCCGCCGACCCGATCAAGGTCGCCGCCGTCTATACGGTGCCGGTGGAGCAGCAGTGGGTGAGCCGCATCCACAAGGCGGCGAATGCTGCCAAGGAACGCGGCGACATCGAATATGTCTTTACCGAAAACACCGCCAACACCGACTATGAGCGCGTGATGCGCGAATATTGCGAGGCAGGCCACAAGCTGATCCTCGGCGAAGTGTTCGGCGTGGAAGACGCGGCCCGCGCCGTGGCGAAGGACTATCCCGACGTCGCGTTCCTGATGGGATCGAGCTTCAAGCCGGATGCAGCGGCAGCGCCGAACTTCTCGACCTTCGACAATTTCATCCAGGACGCTTCTTACCTTTCCGGGTTGATTGCCGGCGCAATGACCAAGTCGAAGAATATCGGCATGGTCGGCGGCTATCCGATCCCCGAAGTGAACCGCCTGATGAACGCGTTCATGGCCGGGGTGAAGGAAACGGCACCGGACACCAAGTTCCAGGTGGCCTTCATCGGGTCGTGGTTCGATCCGCCCAAGGCCAAGGAAACCGCTTTTGCGCAGATCGATGCCGGCGCGGACCTGCTCTACGCAGAGCGCTTCGGCGTTTCGGATGCCGCCAAGGAACGCAAGGTTCTGGCTGTAGGCAACGTCATCGACACCCAGGGCGACTATCCCGAAACAGTGGTTGCCTCGGCACTTTGGCACTTCGAGCCGACGCTCGACCACGCCATCGAGCAGGTCAAGGCCGGCACGTTCAAGGCTGAAGACTACGGCGTCTATTCCTTCATGAAGAGCGGCGGCTGCTCGCTCGCGCCGCTGGGTGCCTTTGAAGGCAAGGTTCCAGCCGATGTGGTGAGCAAGGTTGCCGAGAAGGAAAAGGCGATCAAGGACGGCAGCTTCACCGTCGAGATCAACGACGCCGAGCCAAAATCCAGTTGATGCTGCTTGAAGGGCGTCTTCCAAAGGCGCCCTTCACCTCCTCGTCAAAGCGCAGTGGGCAAAATCGACGCGCTCAAGCGTTCCAGGCGCTTGGGCCGCGATGCCAGGGATATAGCACCACATGAGCACGAACATTCCGGCGCTTCGTCTCACATCCATTACCAAGCGGTTTGGCCCGTTGACGGCGAACGATGCCATTTCGTTCGACGTCAACCAGGGCGAGGTGATCGCGCTCCTGGGTGAGAACGGCGCCGGCAAGACGACGCTGATGAACATCCTGTTTGGCCACTATGTCGCCGACGAAGGCGGCGTCGAGGTATTTGGCCAAACCCTGCCTCCGGGTGACCCCAAGGCGGCATTGGCGGCCGGTGTTGGCATGGTGCACCAGCATTTCACCCTGGCCGACAACATGACGGTGCTGGACAATATTGCTCTTGGCACCCAATCACTGTTTCGGCCCCGGCTGGACCGCGCGGCAGCGAAGGCAAAGATTGCCGGCCTGGCGCAGGATTTCGGCCTCTCAGTTAAGCCAGATGCGCTCGTTGCGGACCTGTCGGTTGGCGAACGGCAGCGCGTGGAAATCCTCAAGGCGCTCTACCGCGACGCCCGCGTGCTGATCCTCGACGAACCGACCGCCGTGCTCACGCCGACGGAAACGGATGCCCTTTTCAAGACGCTGAAGCTTCTGGTCGCAAAGGGGCTTTCGATCATCTTCATTTCGCACAAGCTGCACGAGGTCATGGCGGCCAGCGACCGTGTGCTGGTTCTTCGCGCAGGGAAACTCTCCGGGGAAAGACGAACCGTCGAAACAAACCGGCGCGAACTTGCCGAACTGATGGTCGGGCGCGAAATCACTCCGCCCGCTGTACCCGCAGTTCCGCTTGGGCCAGTGCTGTTTGAACTCTCAGGCGTGTCGACCGTGCGCCAGGCACATGGCACGCCTTTGAAACAGGCGAGCCTCATTTTGCACGGTGGGGAAATTACCGGCATTGCCGGCGTTTCCGGCAACGGGCAAGCAGCGCTCGCCGGTTTGGTGGCCGGAACGGAAACTCCTTCAGCCGGAACGGTCACGGTCAATGGCAATGCCATTTCCGGCTGGTCACCACGCGCAGCGCTCGCCGCCGGCATCGCACGCGTACCGGAAGATCGTCACTCTCAAGGGGCGGTCGCCGATATGAGCGTGATGGAAAATGTCATCGCCGAGCACTATCGCGATGCAAGATTTAGCCGCTCCGGCCTGCTGGACTGGGCAGCAGCGCGAAAGTTCACCCAGTCGATCATCGAAGACTACAACGTGAAATGCCCCTCGCCCGACGCACGCATCAGATTGCTGTCGGGAGGCAATATGCAAAAACTCATTCTCGGGCGTGCGCTCGATCCTGATCCGTCGGTGATCCTTGCCAACCAGCCATCGCGCGGACTTGACGTGGGCGCTGTTGCCTATGTCCACCAAAAGCTTCTGGAAGCGCGCTCGCGCGGCGCGGCAATCCTGCTGATATCGGAGGATCTTGAGGAGCTGCTGGCGCTTTCCGACAGGATCGTGGTGATCTCGGAGGGACATCTTTCGCGGCCATCGGCGCGCGGCGAACTGACCGTTCGCCAGATTGGCGAGATGATGGCTGGACACGAGGCGGCATGATGAATTTGACCCGAAGCTGGCGCTCTTCCTGCACAGGCAATCTGCATGCGGCTTGAACCCAAACCCGCAACCTCGCTGGCCGCATCGATCCTCTATCCGCTCGGCGCATTGCTGGCGACATTCGTCATTGCCGGGTTGCTGGTCATGGCAGCCGGCGCGAACCCGATTTCGGTGTTCGGGCTCGTTCTAAAGGGCGCGGCCGGATCACAATTCGCCATTCTCGAGACGTTGACGCGTGCGACACCCTTGATCTTCACCGGGCTGGCGGTGGCCGTCGCCTTCCGCGCCAAGCTGTGGAACATCGGGGCCGAGGCGCAGCTTTACATCGGCGCGACCGTCACCGTTATCCTCGGCACAGGCGCGTTGCCATTGCCTGCACCCATTCTCATCCCGTTGCTCATGCTCGCGGCCCTGCTGTGCGGGGCAGTTTTGCTGGCCGGTCCGGCCTGGCTGAAAATCCGCTTCGGCGTCGACGAGGTGGTGACCACGCTGCTTTTGAACTTCATCGTGCTGCTCTTCGTATCGATGCTGCTGGAAGGCGTGCTGAAAGACCCGATGAGCCTAGGCTGGCCGCAATCGGCCAAGGTGATAACCGAGGCGCAATTGCCGCGCATCATCACCGGCAAGCGGCTGCACTACGGTTTTGTCATCGCCGTCGCCTTGGCGATCGCGCTGTGGTTCGTGATGAAGAAGACGGTGCTTGGCTATGAGATGCGCGCGGTCGGCCACAATGCGGGAGCCGCCCGCTTCCTCGGCATGCCGGTGAACGGCATCGTGATGAAGACCGCGCTGCTTTCCGGCGGCATCGCGGCGCTTGGCGGCTTCTCCGAAGTCGCCGGCCTCAAAGGCAACCTGACCCTCGATCTGTCGCCGGGGTTTGGCTACACCGGCATCGTCGTCGCCATGCTCGCCATGCTCAATCCGATTGGCGTCATTTTCTCCGCGATCTTCGTTGCCGGCATATTCGTCGGCGCCGCCGCCATGAGCCGCGCCGCGGGCGTGCCGAGCTACATTGCCGACGTCATCGTCGCGACGTCGCTCTTGACGATGGTGACCGCAATCATGCTGTCGCGGTACAGGATAAGGTGGCGCTGATGGAAGCTCTCGAAATCCTGTTCACCGCCTCCTTCTGGGTCGCAGCCATTCGCATAGCCTCGCCGCTGATCTTCGCCACCATGGGTGAATTGATCTGCGAACGCGCCGGCGTCCTCAATCTCGGCATTGAAGGCATCATGACCGCCGGGGCCTTCGCCGGCTGGTTCACCGTCTATCTGGGCGGAGACCTGTGGACCGGCGTGCTGGTTGCGGCATTTGTCGGCATGTCGCTTGGCCTGCTTCATTCCGTTTTGACCGTGCCGCTCGGGCTATCGCAACACGTCGTCGGCATCGGCATCACGATGTTGGCGACCAGCCTGACCTACTATTTCTACCGGCTTGCCCTGCCGGAAGTGACATCGCCGCCCAAGATCGTGCCGTTCGAGCCTTGGGCGATCCCCGGTCTTTCCAAGCTGCCTATCGTCGGCGAAGCCCTGTTTACCCAGACACCGCTGACATATCTGGCCTTTGCTTCGGTCGTTGTTGTCGCATGGGTGCTTTACCGCACGCCGCTCGGGCTGGCGGTGCGCGCGGTAGGCGAGAATCCGTCTGCTGTCGAGGCGCAGGGCATTTCTGTGACGGCGATCCGCACGGGCGCGGTGATGGCCGGCAGCGCGCTGATGGCGATAGGGGGCGCGTTCCTCACCATGTCCGCCTTCAACTCGTTTTTCTTCAACATGATCAACGGCCGCGGCTGGGTCTGCATCGCGCTGGTGGTGTTCGGTTCGTGGCGGCCGGGCAAGGCGCTGATCGGCGCGATCCTGTTCGCGGCTTTCGACGCCTACCAGATCCGGCTGCAGCAGCTTTCCGGCGGTATAGTTCCCTACCAGATATTCCTGATGCTGCCTTATGCGCTGTCCATACTGGCGCTGATTGTCGTTGCCCGCCGAGCAACCTATCCAAAGGCGCTGATGATTCCCTACCAGAAGGGTGAAAGATGAGCTTCGACCTGATCGTCAAATCCGCAACGCTTACCGACGGGCGCGTTGTCGACATCGGTGTGAACGGCGACAAGATCGCCGCGATCGAACAGGGGATCGACGCGCAAGCGGCAAGGACGATCGATGCCACGGGAAATCTCGTTTCCTCTCCATTTGTCGATCCGCATTTCCATATGGACGCGACGCTGTCCTACGGCATACCGCGCATCAATGCGTCCGGCACATTGCTCGAAGGCATCGCGCTGTGGGGAGAACTGAAGCCATTGCTTACGCATGAGGCAGTGAAGCAGCGCGCGCTTTCCTATTGCGACTGGGCCGTATCGATGGGTCTGCTCGCCATCCGCACCCATGTCGATGTCTGCGACGACCGCCTGCTGGCGGTTGAAGCCCTGCTTGAAGTGAAGAAGGAGGTCGCGCCTTACATCGATCTGCAACTGGTCGCCTTCCCCCAGGACGGCCTCTACCGCTCGCCCACTGCTCGCCAGAACACACTGCGGGCGCTCGACCTTGGCGTCGATATCGTCGGTGGCATTCCGCATTTCGAGCGCACCATGGAAGACGGACGCAAATCCGTGACCGAGCTTTGCCAGATCGCCGCAGAGCGCGGCTTGATGGTCGACATGCATTGCGACGAGACCGACGATCCGGAATCTCGGCATATCGAGCAGTTGGCCTATGAAACGCAGCGGCTCGGCCTGCAGGGACGAGCTGCGGGTTCACACCTGACGTCGATGCACTCGATGGACAACTACTACGTGTCCAAGCTGCTGCCGTTGATCGCAGAAGCCGATCTGTCGGTGATTCCGAACCCCCTTATCAACATCATGCTGCAGGGTCGGCACGACACTTATCCGAAACGCCGCGGCATGACGCGCGTTCCGGAAATGCTGAAATACGGCATCCGCGTCGGCTGGGGACAGGATTGCGTGCTGGACCCCTGGTATTCGCTCGGCACCGCCGACATGCTCGACGTCGCCTTCATGGGCCTGCATGTGGCACAGATGTCGTCGCCGGCGGATATGCGCCACTGCTTCGACATGGTGACCAAGGGCAACGCCGAGATCATGGGCCTCGATCATCTTGGAATCGAGGTCGGCAAGACGGCATCTCTCGTGATCCTAGATGCGGGTGATCCGATCGAGGCGCTCCGCTTGCGCGCCGAACGGCTGTGCGTCGTCGCCCGCGGCAAGGTGGTAGCAGAGCGGCCACGCCGAGACACCGCGCTATCCATCAAGGGCCGGCCGGCAAGCGTCAACCGCCGGCACAAGATCTGATCTTGTCCCGATAGTGCGAGGGCAGGGCTGCATTCCCGGCAAGATAGCCAGCAATATCAGCCCCCTAACTACGTAAGCAAATACTGACAATATGCGGCTGGCTGCCACTGCAGAACGCACCAGCGCATCTTCCGCTGCCCTCACGACCGTCGCCGACGCCCTGTCTGAAGCCCACTTCAAGGTAGCCACAAACGCAAAAACGCCCCAGCGGGTTACCGTCTGGGGCGTTTTGATGTTCGAAAATATTGGTTGCGGGGGCTGGATCTAATCTTCACTTGTTGCCCGAGCAAGTAAAGATGGTTGCGGGGACCGGCATCGATCACAACTTGCAATCGACGCCGGTAAAGATGGTTGCGGGAGGCTGCAACCACCATTACTTGCGACCTACTAACATCCATTTTCCTATCAACGCCAAATCCAACTCGGGGAGAATGGTTGCTAAAAATAGCAGCTTTCATTCCGTCCTATTCCGAACAGCAGCGTGAGTATCGGTTACACTACAATTCAACCGCCACGTCTTCCCGGCGAAAAATCCGGCACTGCGCGCCGAACGCGGTCAGCGCAGGTTCGTTTGTCATCTGTCACCTCTGACCGACCTGGAACGGGACGTAGGACATCGCCATGCAACTGCGCCCTCAGTTCCAGCCAACGCGCCTTGAGAACCTGCCAGTTGTGATCGTCGTATGTGCCACTGACGACAACAGGGTGAACCCGAATGCGGGGCGGGAGACCATCACCATGATCCCTCCATTTCCGCCATTCGCGAAGCCAAAGACTGTTCTTGCGATCCACACGCCCAATCTGCTGCTCGACAATGCCGGGATTCCACTCCGCGTGCAGTAGAATCACTGTGCGACAGGCCTCATGCAGATTCAGGCCCTCACGCCCGACGCGGGATTGCGCGAGGAGCACCATCGGCCAACTGGACGACCGGTTGAATGCAGATTGCAGCATACGCCGCGTTTGCGGTGCGGTTGCGCCTGACATCATCCTGGCGAAGTTGCCCTCGCGCCCGGAATAATCGTTCAGCCAGGCATCCAGCCGGGCTTTCTGCGTATCGTTGTTCTCTGCTTCATCATCCCCGGCAAGCTCCATGAGCAGTTTTTCGAACAGCCCGAGCATTTCCCGCCCCGTCCAGGAAGCGCCCGCAACTTCCCGCCTGCCACCAAGTGCCTCGAGCAATGCCCCGAATTGAAGGTCTTGTTTGCCGTCCTCATGGCGCAGAATCTCTGACAGAAATGCGGCAGCTCCTCCCTCCAGCGCAAGGTCTTCCAACTCCCGATGAAGCCGTGCGAGTTCAGCCCGGCGCTCGCTCGCCCACTCCTGATAGCGGGTTTTCAACATCACATCGATTTCGTCGACCCCACCCGACACCGCAAGATCAGGATCCCTCATCGCCGCAATGACGGCTGCTATATTGCTTTCCCCGATCCCACTGGCAGGCCAGTGCTGTCCGTCTCGCAAACGACGCAGCATCTCACGCGCGTCCAGCAGTCTGGTCAGCACATTCATCGGCGTCAGGAACCTGCCGAAGACGAGCACTTTCTCGCCGGCCCGTGTATAGGCCTCGATTTGTCTCACAGCCGCCAGGATCGCAGGGTGGCTATAGATGTCGTTGCTCTCAGCGGTGAAAGCTTCCGTCCAAAACCCCGCCGGACCAACGAGGTTTGCATCTGTCATGCCTGAAGGGCTGTCTTCCTCATCCTCTCCAAAGCCGAACCCATACCCCTGGGCAACGGCGAGCCTGACCCGTTTCACACGCGGATCATCCTGAGGGAGTAACGACAGCGCCTCAGCCGCACAAAAGCGGCGCAACCAGTCACGGGTAA
Source organism: Mesorhizobium sp. FG116 (assembly GCF_057809835.1). Taxonomy (NCBI): domain Bacteria; kingdom Pseudomonadati; phylum Pseudomonadota; class Alphaproteobacteria; order Hyphomicrobiales; family Phyllobacteriaceae; genus Mesorhizobium; species Mesorhizobium sp. FG116. Next base: position 50,407 of record NZ_JBMDKS010000018.1, on the reverse strand, counting down.
AACCGTCTGCCTCCGGTGAAACCGGGATATCGGTGACCTCACGATAATCACCATGACTGTCTTTGAAGACGCAGAATTCGGGGTCACTTCGTTTGTCCCGGCGCAGGACGTGTGGTCGCAATGCTGCGTAGAACTGCCGGGCGGAGGTCTCGAATTCCCCGGTCAGCGTCTCGTCCAGTTCTTCGGTTTGAATCCGACGAACAACATCCACATAGCCGGTGATCCATTCCGTCAGCTCTGCGAGCGCAGTAATATCCTGATCGTCATCGCGACCATTGAGTCGCTCCAGCGTGTCGATCCACTGGCTGGAGTCCAGCTCGACCGGGGTTGCGGTCATGCCCAGACGAAAAGGATCATCCGCTTCCCAGCTTACCGGGCCGAGAATGCGCGAAAGGCTTGAATCTGCGCCGCGCGCCTTGTGGGCTTCGTCAACGACTATGAGATCAAACTGACCCAGGCCATAGCCGATCAGCGGCAGGATCCTGTTCTTGTAATCGTCCGCCGAAAGCCATTTCTGATCGCCGTTAATGGCATCGCGCGGCAGTTCGTGGTCCAGAATCGTTTGGGCAATGTGCCGCGCCGCACGGCGACTGGCATATACATAGCCCACCTCACCCGAATGGAAATTTTCGCGCATGAAGTTGCGCCGTCGGCCGTCAATCAGGCGGGCGACGTTGGGTAAGAGTTCCCGGCGCCAGCCTCCAGCGGGGCCTTCTCCACGATTGGGAAACTGCATGTTCGCGAAGGAATGAGAGATCATTATGATCTCTTCGGCGGCCCAGCCGTTCTCCGGCAACTCACGCTGCTTGCGGCGATCCGAAAGCCACTCCTTATGGCTGTGTAACCGTCTTGCGCTCCCCTCCGCATCGGTATCGTGCAAGAAACCGGAGATGAAACCATCATAGCTGCGCAGCGGCAGCAATGTCTTGTCGTCGGCGTTGAACCGTTTCAGTTCCTGTTGCCATTGTGCCCCAAGGCCCGCGGGCAGAACAATGGCGCTGCGCCCGCCCGCCTCCCACACCGCTGCGATCAGCGCCGCCGCAATGCGGGTCTTGCCCATACCCACCTCATCAGCCAGCAGGGCCGAGCGTTGGCCCGCCCGGATACGGCACGCTAGTTCTGTGACACTCGCCTTCTGGCCATGATCTAGCAGGGTATCATCAGACGTCCCTGCGATACGATCCAGAATGCTCGCGACCTCGTTCCAGTCCACCATCACGCGGCCTCCCGTTCCCAGAGCGATGGGTAAGCGCTGAGCTCCCACGCGACGGACACTGCCAAAAGCGCATCTCTCAATAGGTCTGGCGAAACCTCTTCCGGGCGCATACGCGGATCTGCCAGAGCAGGCAGAGGATTTGCCCTGGCGTTCCGGAAGAACTCGAGCATCGTTTTTTCGCGAGACGCGATAGCGCAAAGGTTCTGTTGCAACTCCCGACACCACCTTTGCCAGTCCCGCGGGTCCAACCTTGCCTGTGTCTCACAAAGACGCACCAGAAGTTCCATCATCCTGCGAATGGGATAGGCAGCTGGCGGAGCTTCGGTGGTATCTGAGGCGTCGGTGAGCGGCTCTTCGCCTTCCTCACCCTCATCTTCGCTGTCAGCATCACCTGGCTCGGGAAATGAGCCAAGGCTGGCAAGGATATCTTCGACCGACATATCGGAGGGGCGAGCGACAACAAGTGCTTCGGAAGAAATGACAGGCAGCCGCCAGCCGCCCTCCGCGAGTGTCACAATCGCTGGAGCCGGTGCAGGCCATGGACAAGGTGTCTGGGCCTGAGCCGCATCGACACCAATCACCATCACCGATTTGTCTTCGGGGGCCGAGAGCACCCCGTCTTGCCATATAAGCCACGCAACTGGCGGCTGGGTTTCTGGCTCATCGGGGCGCACAAAGCCTTCCCCTTGCTGCAGGGCCTCGGGCGTCACCACATCAGTGAACTGGATCGGCAAAACAGCGGCGATACCGTTCCGCGTGTCTCTGCGTCGCGGCCATTTCAGTCCTCCCGGCAGATCGACGATCACACCTGCCTCAAGGTTTCCCCCGGCGCTTGCGGCACGCTCAAACCCGTTCATGCTCAGATTGCCGGATCCAAGATAAGCCCGTCCCGAGGCCTCGGTCTCGCCCGACGCCAGCACCACAAATTTTGCATGCAGGCACCCATCAGTTCCATGCAAGACAGAGCGCGGAGGGCGCAAGTTCCAGCCTGCGTCAATCAAGGCACCGGCCCGGGCAGCAAGCCCCTGACAGGAGGACGGGTTGAGAAACAGGTCGAGAGCCGCTGTTTTCGTCAGGGATTTCTCCTGCACCAATGCGCGGCGCAGTCGCTCTGGCAGGCCAGCAGCACCATCGCCGTCGCTCTCGAAATAGCCAGACCCGAGGATGAGACGGTCGGCCTTCTTTTTGGTACCCAGGCGCTCGATCACCTGAGGAAACAGCGCCTGATTGCGGCTGTCGATGAAGCGGGGACGCGCGGATGACCTGGGCAAGGCTGTGATCGCGGCCTCCAGCAGGGCGTCTGGCCGGTGCCCGTCAAAACTGCGTTCGATCAGGGCGCAATCTGCCCGCTCGCGCAGCCATCCAAACATCTCATGCGCAGCGCGGATATCGGCAATGTCCTGTGCGTCAGGCACAGCAGAGTCCAGATCGATCAACCAGAACAGGTCGATGCTGCGAGTAAGCGGATCCTGTGTCCAGTTCCCCGTGCTGACAGCGAGGCGAATGACATAGCCATCTCCGCCGCGCTTGCGAAAACCCAGAAGCGCCACCTTGGCATGGAGAAGGTTGTAGCCGCGTCCCACGAGGCGCATCCACATCCAGGCAAGTCCCGGAACGTCCGAGATCGCATTCACTGTTGGATGGATGAAGGCGGCCAGCACCGGGCGCGCCATCTCGCCTGTGAATGTTCGGCGGATCTGCCCCAGGACCTGCCGCGTCGCGGTGAAGCCGCACATAAGGCCAAAGTCGCCATAACAATCTTCGGGCGGCATGAAGAGGGAGTAGAGCGTCGTGTTCTGCATCAGACGGCCTCCTATCCCGCGTCACGGCTGCCCGGGTTCACCTTTCCGGACAGCTCCGTCACCAGACAATGAAGATTGTGCAGCCGGAAAAGCTGCGGCGCGAAGGCCTCGTCCTGAGGGGGCCGATTCTCGTCCTGGGTCTCCGAGCTGCCCCGCAACTCGCCCGCAGCCGGCCCGAGAACAATGTGGCCTTCGCACTGAAAAATTACGGTAGAATCGCGCGCGGCCAGCCTCTGGATCAGCTGCTGATCGGACAGATTTCGGATTTCCGCGATAAATCTGCGGCTAGTCTCCTCATTGCCCTGATCGACAAGCGCGCCTTTTGCCGAGGCCAGATCGCGCAATTGTTTCAGCGGCTCGGCGGCGACTTCGGCTGCCTCCGCTTCTGACAGGCGCACAGGCTGATTATCGTCGCGAAGCTTCAGCAAGTGCTGTTCCAACTGGTCCAACACCGACAACGCAGCATCGCGCAGATCCATAAAAGCCGCTCCTGCGCGCAAATCCGACCAATGATCCGGCGCCAGCCCCGCCAATGCGGTTTCCTGATCCAAATGCGCGGAGCTGGGGCCAGTGCCGAGGCGCGCCAGGGCCCGGCGCCGGGTCGAGCCGGGATCATTTCCGTCGAGCAATCGGGCAAGGATCAGTTTACGCACCGCTTCCGGGACAGCCCCAACCGGGGAAAGCACTGTCAGGGCCTCCTTCAGGCCATGTGGCTGCCTGCCATGCGCCCAGGCACCAAGCAAACGGCGCGGTTCTTTCATCGCATTCAGCTCCAACAGCTCTCTTCCAGCGCTATGTATGCGGAACGCGCCGTAGCGGCTGCCCTGCACGAACCCGAGTGCGACCAGAGGCTGCACCATCGCCATGCGGATCGGCTGAACCACATAAGTTCCGCGACGCCTGAGATTGTGGAAACTGCTATCCTTCAAGCCCTGCATCTTCCGCGCCCCTCGCACGCGGCGATCCTGCGGACCCGCGATGACTTCAAGCATGACACGCGCTTCGACCGCGTTGCCGACAGGCAGTGCCGGCACACCAAGTTCCTCGGCGATAGAGATCGCCAGAACCGACCAAAGGATGGGCATGGGAAACCACATGCCGCCGATTCCGGGGACCGCCCGATCATTGAAATGACGAACCGCCGCCGCAAGCCCGAGGTTCTGCTGGCGCCGTTGCGAAACCACGGTATCGGGCGCAAGTATTCCCCAGGGCATCAGTTAACTCTGGCCTGTGCGAAAGCTCCCGCCGACGCGCCCTCATCTGCCAGTTCCAGCCAACCGTGATCGACCCAGAACACCGCCACGCCCTGCAGCGGATGCTGCGGGTATAGTCCGGCCAACAGTCCAGCATAGCTGGAAAGCTGTGGCCAATAGGGGCCAAACCCGTCACCGCCGCCGCCGGATTTATGGTCGATCAGCATCGCGCCTGCCGGGCCGATGGCGAGAAGGTCGAGGGCTCCGGGGATCTCTGCACCCTCGGGCGTGTGGCCAAGCACCGGAATCTCGGCGCGCAGGTCCGTATAGCCCTGATCGGCAAGCCAGGCTTTCAGCGCCGTGGCGCGCTCGGCCACTAGCGCAAGAGTGGCGTCGTCAAGCCCGGTCGCGAGAGCCAAAGTCGGGGCCAGATCGGGCCGGGTCAGGTATGTGCGCAGCGCCAGATGCAGTGCTGTGCCGCGGTAGGCATCGTTCAGTGCCTTTGGCCAGGGTGCTCCGATGTTGATACGGCGGGACACGGGCGGCACCCCCGCACTACGGGTTTGCGAGGGCTGCAGCCGCCAGGGTGTCAGCGGTGTCACGGGCAACGGCGCAGCGGCACCGAATCGCAGCGCTGAGGCTGCCGCACCGCCTGCGTACTCGGTAAATCCCGCCTCTTCAGGCAGTTGCGTGATCAGCGCCGGGCAATCCACGCCATTGATGCGCAGGCTGCCCGCCCCGATCTGCGGCGCGCAAGTATCGGACAGGATATGAAACAGGTTCGTAGCCTCGGGCGCGTCTTCTTCGCGGTCCTTCAGAAAACCCGGCCATTCCAGCACCATCCGGTCACGGGCACGGGTCAGGGCGACATAGAGAAGGTTTTTCGCATTGGTTTCAAAATCGGCGCGGCGGTCTTCGATGAAACGGCGGGTCGCCTCGGGCGCGGCAAAGCCGGGCGTGTGGATCAGGCTCGCGGACCCCAGCACCACCGCCATATCGTCGATGCGGTCCAGGGCATCGAAACGGGTCGCAGTGGCCCCCGCACGTTCCTCAATGCCATAGTCGAACTCGGCGACGACAGTGATCGGCCATTCCCGCCCTTTGGAGGCGTGCCAGGTGACGATCTCCACCGCCTCGGCGCTGTTGGCGGAAGGATCGGGATGACGGTCGAAATCGCGCTCGCTCCCACGGGCGTCGAGCCAGCCGAGAAATATCTTGGCAGTCTCGCCGTGGAACCCCGAGGCGGATTTGAGATCGCGATGCGCGGCTTCGAACTCACCCGCCTCAGCCTCTAGCCGCAAAAGATCGGCACGGGATTGGGCGGCGTCAGGCTGACGTTCCGCCCAGAGGCGCAGGCCGGCGGCATCCAACACCAGATCAAGGGCCGCACCCACCGGCAGGCGGGCCAAAAGGTTCGACAGAGCGGCGAGCCGCATCAGCACCGGGTCATCCACCAACCGCCCTTCCATTTGGGCGGATAGCGCCTCCTGCAAGGGCAGCGGGTCCGCGCCAAGCGTGCGCAAGAGCAGCCCGGCATGGATATCCGCCGGATTGGCGGCAAAGGCCAGCGCGGCGCGGGCGGCAACAATCACCGGGCTTTTCGCCCAGCCATCCTCAGCGATCCGCACCGGAACGCCGCGCGCGCGCAATTCCTCGGCATAGCGGGCGGCGGTGGTGTGGCGGCAGACCAAGAGCGCGATATCCGAAGGCCGCGCCGGCCGGGCGGCCTTCGTGTTGCGGTCGGTGATGGTCTCAGTATCAGTCAGGATACGGGCGATGCGCTCGGCGATGTGTTCTGGGGGCTGCGAATACTTTTGTGAGCGCCGTCCCTGCGTAGCGTTCAGAACCTCGATCGCGGGACCTGCGACCGCATCGCGGGTCGGCGCCAGCGGGTTATAGCCCTGCCCAAAGAGGCCAGCCCCCATCGCATTGACGAATTGCATGATGGCTGGGGTCGAGCGCCAGTTGCGGTCCAAAGGCTGGGTCGCATCGGGGTTTGCCGCCGCCAGCGCTATGGATAGGCGCGGATCGGCGCCCTGAAACCCCATGATCGACTGTTTGACATCGCCCACCAGCAGTGTACGCGGCGCGTGCTGGCCCAACTGCCACAAAAGCGCGAATTGCACAGGGTTGGTATCCTGGAATTCGTCGATGATGACGCAGTCGATCTCGTCCAGCACCGCTTGCCGCACGGCGAGGTCGGTGCGGAGCAGGTGCTCAGCCCCGGTGATCATATCAGCAAAGTCGATCAGGCCGAGCGCCTTCTTGCGGGTCTCATAGGCCGCCATCACCTCTTGCGCGCAGGCGATCAGGCAGGACAGGTGCAGCTTAGCATCGGCCAGCGGGCCGGGATGGCAGGGCAGCACATCCGCCGCCGCCATGATCGCCGTGGCAAGGTCGTCATATCCCGCAGGCGTCTTGCTGGAGCGGTTAGAGATGAACAGGCTGCGCAGATCGTTCCAGACCTGCCAATCCCGATCCAGAAGATCGGGCGCGCGATCAACACGTTTGAAAAGCGCGAGGTTTTTCTCCAGCTTCTCGACATTGGTTTTGGCGGTGATCCCGGCCATGCCTCCCTCGGGAAAGGCTGCGATCATGACCTGCACGGCCGTCTGCAACGCGGTGGTCGCGGCGATAGGGTCATCCAGAACCGGCCCGTAAACCGTATCCAGCCGCGTCAGTGCCGGAGCGATCAGGCCAGCGTCACGCCCCTTGTCCCCAAGGCCGCGCAAGAGGTCGATCATCGATAGCACCCGGGCGCGCAAACTGTCTTCGACCGTCTCGCCCTTCACGAAGTTCGGGGCGTAACCGAACCGCTCGGGCGCGGCCTTGATCGGGTCCAGCGCCTTGGCATGTGCCAGTGCCTGACGGATCAGCAGATCCCGCTCGGCATCGCCCAGATGGCGCGGCTGCGGCGAGGCGCCAGCCGCCAGAGCATGTTCGGTCAAAAGCCGCAGGCCCAGTCCATGTATGGTCGAGACATAGGCGCGCTCGACCGCCATCGCCTCGGCGACCAGTCCATCGGCCAGAAGGCCGGCACGGATCCTTTCGCGCAACTCGCCAGCCGCGGCCTCGGTAAAGGTGACGGCAAGGATACGTTCGGGCCGGACAATGCCGCGTTTCACCCAATCGGACAGCTGGGTCTTGATGCGGTGGGTCTTGCCCGCGCCGGCACCCGCGGGAACGATGACCAGACCTTGATCTGCATTGACGGGGGCCATGGTCATTCCTCCTCGAGCGTGCGGATGAAGGCGGTGACCAGGGCCGAGCCATCGGTCAGCGCATATGGGGTGAAGCCGGCTTCTTTCTTGAAGAAGGCCGCATCCTCAGAGGTGTTCAGCACGACCCGTCCTGCACCAAGTTCGGCCAAGCGTTCCGCCAGCTTGGCTACCGCCCCGGCATTCACCGCATCGCCCATGTCGCGGGCGGGCGAGCCCTCGGGCAAGACCAAACCCGAAGTCAGCAGCCCGCCATCATTCATCAGGTGATAGGCGACCGCCACCTTGCGGCCGATCAGCGGGTCCATGCCATCACCCTCGCGCCGCATGGGCCGCGCTATCATATCGGCGTAAAGCCCTGCCTGCAGATCCCAGCCCGCCTCCATCCGCTGCCGTCGGCCCTTGGTGCCGCTTTTCTTGTGATCGATGATCAAGAGCGCACCATCAGGCAGTTCAAGGATCGCGTCGGCCTTGCCATGCAGATTGATGCCATGCGCCTCACCGGCCAGCCAGATTTCATTGCCGATGATCTTGGCATTGAGCGCCAGCAAATGGTCGCGCCAGCGCAGGGCCGCCGCCATGATCTCACGCTCCAAACCGTGGCGCTCCATCTCCCATGACGGGCTGCGCAGATAGCCCGCGTGACGGGTGAGCGCACGGTCATAGGCCTCGGCGATCAGTTCTGCCAGCGCCTCGGTTTCCGGGAACGGCTGATCCTTCAGGAAGACATGCTCAAAGACATCATGGGCGATATTGCCCCTTGCCATCACGTCGAGTTCTTCGGTCGACCAAGACATATCCTCGGCCCCAACCTCGGCCAGAAGCCAGGCGAGCGGGCTGACAAGCAGCGTCTCGAGCCGTGAGGGCGATTGCGGTTTGGCGGTGCCGTCATCGCGCCGACGAAGGGACAGAAGGTCATGCCCCGGGAAAGCAAGCTCCTCAGGCAATTCCGCGGGTTCCGGCACCGGCCTCAGATGGTGATACGCAATCGGCCATTCCGCAGGACTCTGACGCGACAGATCGGTGATCAGATCGCTGGCATCCTCAACGCCCGCCACCGCCCGTGCCACCAGCGACAACCCGGCCGAAGGTTGCAAGCGCCCGCCCGCCAGATCGCGCCATGGGATGAGGAAGGTGACGCTGCCGGAAACCGCCTGAAGCTGTTGATCAAGTAACGCGAGGCTTTGCGCCAGCCCCTCGGCCCGACCGCGAAGGTGAACGCCGGTTCCCGCGTGTATCGCAGCGATCTCGCTGTCAAGAAACAGCGGATTGGCACGCGGGCGAGTCGGGTAAAGCCCGTCGGTGAAATCGCTGACGATCAGATGGCGGCATGGGCGCCACGGGCTTTCATGCGCGGACCAGAGACTGACGCCTTCAAGATTGCGGTCGGGGTCCGCAACCATGGGCGGCGCGACCTGAATGCCACGCAGGATTATCTCCCAATCCGGCGTGCCTTCGCCGGGGGGGACAGTCAGCCGCGCGCGGACCTGATCGCCTTTTCCGATCCGCTCGCAGATCCGGTCCAGCAGGAATCGCAGCTGCGGCAAGCTGCCGGCCGAGGCGCGGATATCGTCCCACAGTTCCTTATGTGCGGGCGTGTCCGTGAGGATGGCGCCTCGGAAATCGCCACCCATGAGGCTTTCGGCAAGATCGCGCCCGGTCTGTGCCGCCCAGGGCATCAAGGGAGAAAGCGCGAGGCTCGCCAAGACCATAGCCGGAGTTGGCGGTCGCTTGGCCAGCGCCAGATGTAGCGCGGTCTCGCCAATGACATCTCGCTCGGGTAATTGGCCCGGAAGGCCCGAGAGCGGCACTCCCTGGGCTGAGAAAGCGCGCGCGATCTGGCGCAGATCATCGCCCGACAGCACGGCGATTTCACGGGCCGAAACGCCGGACTCAATCAGCGCCCGGGCTTGGGCGGCGGCGAAATCGGCGCAGGCGGCGGGATCGCGCAGACCATAGAACGCGAGGCTGTCATCCAGAACCCCGGCCTCGATATCCTGCGCTGAAACACCGCCCTGCAGCGCGTGCAGGCGGCTGCCGATTGCGGCCCGGGGCGTATAGGCGCTTGCGGGAACAGTGCCGAACTCGTCCCGCAACCGGGCAAAAAGCGCCTGCAGCGCCGCAGGAGCTAGAGGATCCAGCGAACCTTCAACCACCGGCAACGAGCCCAGGAACGACCCATGCGGCAGGGCCAGCACATGGGAAATCGGTGCCAGCCCCTCTGGCAGCGCATCCCCCAACCTTTGCCACAACGCGACCAGCGCCAAGAGATGCCGCTTGGCGCGGCTGTCTGGCAGGTGATCGACGTTCGGCACCTTCAGATCCGGCGTGGCCAGCACAAGATCCGTCAGCGCGGCGGTCACCGCCGAGATCGTCTCGACAGGCGCATTGGCAAGACTTTCGGCCCAGACCGGGTCAGGCGCCTCGGCAATGGCACGCCCCGGCGCCCATTCGGCAGAAATGGGGGCAAGGGACAATTCGGCAAGACCGGTATCGGTCAGGCGGTATTGCAGGCCGGAGCGCGGATCAGTGACGAGGAAGGGGTAGTGCATGAATGGCCTGCAATCTGCGGATCAGGAAAACTGTAACGAGGATGAGGGCTTGGGCATCGAGGTCGACTTCTTGCTTCCCGCCGAGCGCGTAGCCGAACCTGCACCGTCAACACGGTCGACGAAGCTAAAGGTTCTCGACATAAGTCACGTAGAAACCACGGACCATCCGGTGCTCCTGCATCCGTTCTCCCAGCGAGAAACCGTTCATCTTGCGAGGCGTTGGCTGGAAAATATCCAATCCGCGATCCAGAACCATCTTCCAGCCGGTATCCGTCGTGATGTCGCGTGCATGGAGAGTGCCGCTCCCATCAAAGGCCCATGTGAAATCGACACCCGTGCCTGTGCAGGCTTCAGCAATCCCATCCAGGCACTCTCGCTGCTCCTGGATGTTCCCATCGTCCGGAGCCGTGACAAGATGCACAGCGATCTGATCTTCAGGCTGTTTGCGCCGGATTAGCATCTCGATCAGTTCCATCACGTTGCGCGCCTGATGGAACTTCCGGATATAGGGGTCTGTGATGATAATCCGCGTCGCACCATCCGTCCAAGGACCAAAGATCTTGTCGAAACTGATGCCCTTGCGGTTTTCTGTGAAAACGACATGTCCGGGAGTTGGGGGTGAGTGCGGGGCAGCGGCAACGGCAGGTGCTGCGGAAGCAGCCACCGTTGAGACCGGCTCTGCCGGTACCAACCCAATCTCTTGTTGATTCATACCTTCACTACCATCGTCGGTTGATCGACGGTGGTAGAACTGGGGGAACTCCTCTTCCTCCAGCGTGGCGACGGCGCGCTTTGCGCCATCCGATGCGATGTAATGGAAATCTGCTGCCTCAAAGGTGCTGTCGATCCGCAGGAGCTGATCCTTCACCCGCTTTCGGCATTCAATCGCAAAGCGCAGCAGTTCTTCAACTTCGGCTTCTGTCTCGCCTCCATTCGGGAAGATCAGCTTCAGCAGACCTGACATGGTCTTGTTGATCGCCGCACGGTCCCGGATATGGGTCTGAACCGGAATAGTGAAATAGCGATCTGGCCGGTGTGAGAAATCCTCAGCACGCAGATGGCGCAGGATTTCGGCGAGATAGTCGACAATGAACCCATAGCCAGATGTGAACATCTCACCCCGGATGATGTCGACCTCCCATCCAGGCAGATAGGCGTGCAATCGATCGATAAAGGCGCTGTCGTGGAACTGCGGCGGCAAAGCTTCGAAGAGGTCGGTATTTTTCAGCATCCAAGGCACGTTATGGTCCGTGTTGCCGACAAAGGCGAAGCTGGCCTCGGCGCCCATCGGATTTACACCACGAGAAAACTGCTTGTTCGCCATGTAGTTCTTCATGATATCGACAAGCGCCTTGTTGGCCGTCTTCTCGCGGCCGGCAAATTCGTCAAAGGCCACGACATCCCAAAAGCCGACCAATCCGATCCGGCCATTGGAATTGTTCACGAAAAGCTTGGGAACCGTGATTTCACCGCCCGAGATCAGCTGACCATGTGGTGAAAACTCGGAATAGATATGAGATTTTCCCGTCCCCTTGGGACCAAGCTCGATGAGGTTGTAGTTACGCTCAACAAATGGCACCAGGCGCAACAGTTGCAAAAGCTTTGACCTGCGCCCGAACAGTGACGGATCAAAGCCGATGCTCTGCATCAGCAGATCGATCCATTCCTCGGTGGTGAACTTGTCCCGCGTCTCGCGATAGCCGTCATAGTCCACACGGGCGATCTGGATCGGTTTCAACGTGTCGATGATCCAGGGGGAGATCCGGCTGTCTTCCGAAAATTCGTACTGCACATCGGCGATGCACCAAATACCCGTAACCAGCAGTTTCGGGTGCGCCTTTACCGTGGCGCTGTCGATGGCAACCCGCTTGATACCGAGGTTTTCAAAGACCGCCTCATAGGCATCGGTCTTTTCATTCAGCGCCACGCTAACCTGATCGATGACCTTGTAGCGGCCACGCTCCTTGATCGTTGATTGTACCAACCCCGCTTCGGAACGATGGACGTAGTGCTTGCGCAGGATGTCCTTGACCGTTTCAATGCCTGTCGCAATCGAGGCTTCGTCATCGGTCGCGCAATACTGGCCGAGAAGGTATTCGAGCACATAAGTGGGGACAATGGCGTTCCCCTTCACGGCCTTCACCAGGTCCTTACGGACCACGAAACCGGCAAAATGCTCATTGATCTTGTCATCAAGGGTCGACATCGGCACCTCAGAAATCGAAATCTGTACTGATCCCGCGTTTCAGCAGCAGCGGCTGCGAAGCGTGATCTTCGAAATGGCTGGTCTTGCCGATGCGCGTTCGCAGCTTCAGGAAGACTGTCTGATTGTTATAGGCGTCTGCCGCCCTGGACAGCAGGAAGCTCCGCGACAGCTCACGCTCGCGCGGGTTCTCGGACGCGAAATCGAACTCCAGCTCGGCTTCGTCAGAGATGAGTGTTCCATCGTCGGCAAAGATGGCTGCATGCACCTGCCGGGGCTGCTGCTTGTCGGTCACTGGCTCCGCCTGATAGAAGGTGACTTGGATCTGGCCCGTGGTGATCTGAGCACGGGGTGGCGGAATGATCTGCAACGAAACTTGTCCGACATCCTCTTTACGCTGCTTGCCGACACGCAGGACAGGCAGGACAATCTCCTGCAGGCTCGCCCCACCATGGACAAAGCGGCTGCCTGATCCTTTGACCCGCAGGCGATTGATCGAGTTCGGGATCAGAATGTCCTGCTCACCTTCCAGCCCAAGCTGCGCGGCCGAGAACTTCTTCATCCCGCCGCTGCTGTTGAGGCCTCGGCCGATCACGAAGCGCCGGTTTCGTGTAACGATCTCGCCTTCCGGCTCGCTCAGCGCGAAGCCGCTCTCTTCCAGAGCCTTGTGCTGCCACAGGAAGCCGTGATCGGCGGTGATCAGGATGTTCGAGAAGTTGGCCGAGGTCAGCTTACGCACCAGCTTCACCAGATCCTCGATGGCATCCTCTGCCGCAGCGGGGACATTTTCCTCGGTGGCTAGCTTGTCGCCAATCGCGTCAATCTGGTTATGATACAGATAGAGGACATCATGATCCCGGAAGAGGTCTTTGCCCTCCCATGATCCCAGATTCATGAAATCCTTCGCCGCGAGAACCTTTACCCGGTCTCCAGCCCGGCCCGCAGCAAGCACCTTTTCACGAGCGGCGGCCCCCATGGTGCTTTCACCGTCCAGCAGTACCAAATCATTGTCGTCGCGGATCGCCAGTTGTCGGTGCGGCAACAGCGCCGCCATGCCAAGCTGGGTATAGCTTGGCAAAATCCCGATCATCGGTTTCAACTCGGCATCGAACCGGTTGAGCTTGCGGATTTCGCGCAGTGCCTCTTCGGCCACCTCATAGCGCAGCGCATCCGAGATGATGACAACGACCTTTTGATCCTTGCGCCGGTATTCAGCGGCCTGTTCCCGGTAGAAATCCACCTGACGCGGAAAGCCCGGGACAGCCCAGTCCGTAAGGCGGGCCACCTGATCCTGCCAGGCATCGTTCAGCTTGAGCACGAAATTCGTGGTGTAGCGGTTCTCAACCGCCTCATAGAGCGCGGACAGCAGCCCCGACTGACCGCTTTTCTGCATGTGATAGATGAACTTGCGATAAAGCTGGTCGAGTCGGAACCAGCTTGCGGAATAGCGCTTCACACCATCGGACAGGCTGGTCATCGTCAGATCAGCCTCGGCCAGCGCCTGCTGAAACTCGGTCGCATAGCCAATGGCCTGATAGACATCGGCGTAGCGGCTATACCAATGGCTCTGGCGGCGATCGCGCACCCATTTCAGCACATCTGTCGCGGACAGGCTCTGCCGGGCCAGGCCCTCAACGATGGCGACGACGATCCGCCGATCCACTTCCTCGAAATGATCATGCGGGATGAGGGTGCGGAAATCGCGTGAAGTCAGATTGTCCCTGATCTTCAGCACGTCCTGATAATCGCCCGACAGTTTCTCGAACGCTTCACCCCACCGGCGCGATGCGCTCCATCGGCGGAACATCAGCGCGGCATGGGTGTTCAGGGGGGCAGCTTCTCCCATCGCCCGCGCCCAGGCGCTGCAAAACAGCGTGATGGCGAAATCCTGAAAATCCGGCGCATCCGCCTCATAGCCATAACGCGCAGAAACTTCCTTCCAGAAGAACTCCGCCAGCCCGACCCGATCCACCAGCTTCAGCGCCTCATCACGGCCTTCAGCCAGCTCGGCCAGCAACGCCTCAATCACCGTATCGAGATCGCCATCCGCACCAGCGCAGACTGCCAGCATCTTGCGGCGGACATCGCTGGCGCTTTGCGAGGGCCGCTCGCGCTCGATCGCGCGCAGCGCTTCCAGCCGCTTGCCGGAACGGTAAAATTCGGCGTGATCACGGACGGCGGCTTCGTATTTTGCGGGGATGCCGAGATCCGCCACCCAGATCGCCGCCTGATCGGCGCGGAACACGGCGCTGGCCAGTTGCACATCCAGCAGCCAGTTCTCGGGCATCGGCGGCTCGGGGCCGTCTTTATATAGCAGGAACCGTGCCTTCGGCTCCTGCCGCAGTATGCGGTATTTCAGGCCGAACTCGTTGTTGGCAATCTCCAGTTTGGTGACGCTGGGCAGGTCAACCGCGTCGAACGTGGCGCGCAGATCGCGGGCGGCGTCATACCAGAAGACTATGCGGTGCCCCTGATCCTCATAGAGGCGCATCAGGCCGGCGGTGATGCGGTCAGTCATCCGCAACCTCCAGCCCCTTGATCGGCTTCAGCGCACCGGCGAACAGCGGATAGTTTCGCTTCACGCCGTCATCCAGATCGATGGCGATCTTCTTCTGCGCCATCGGATAGACGACATCGCGTTCCCATTCGGTCAGCTCAGCGATTTGCTTGATGACCGTGGCTGTTTCCTTCTGCGCCTTGGTCTGCTGGGCGGGCGTGGCGGCAGGATCGACGGCCAGCTTTTCCAGCCGGGCGCGCTCCACCTCCAGCTTATGGATGAATTCGCGCACATATTGGTTCAGCACGACCGAAACCGTGTCAGGCCGGTAGCGGTGCATATAGATCAGCGCATTGAAGCTGCCCTTGGGGCTGGAGAACATCCAGTAGATCGGGCGCTTCTTGTAGCGACGCAGATGATAGTCGAAGAAATCCTTGGTGAACCACTTACGCAGATTCTTGCCGAGGGCGGCTTCGATGAAGGCGAGGTTTTCGCGGAACTTCGTCTCACCAAAGGTCACGCGCAGGAAATCGCGGGCGCGGGTGACGATGTCATCGGCGAACCAGTCAACATCCAGCACCGGGATGACGTTGTCACGGTCGGGGGCAAACGTCGGCTCCGACACGCGCGCCAAATATTCCTCAATCCCTTCACCCTGATTGGCAAGGATTAGGCCGGGCGCGTCGAGGCTGTAGCGCCCGAACATGCAGCCCACGGCATAGTGGAGAAATTCGGCCATCGTATCCTGCAACAGCCGCGCCTCGCGCTCTTCTTCCGTCCCCTTCACACCATAGCGATAGGCAGGGTTGCAGGTGAGCGTGATTTCCTCAATTGGCACCTCGGGGGTGAGTTCGTCTTGTAGGCCATAGGCGTCGATGAAGATGCGGTTGTTCTCTTCTTCAAGCCGCTGCATTTCACCCGTCATTCCCCGCCAATGGACGCGGAGGTTAGCGTAGGTAACCGCCAGCGTCTCACCGCGATGGTCGGACGAGAGCAGCGGAACGACTTGAAACTCTCGTGCTCGCTCGTTGTGTGCCCAATCGGCTTCAGACAGCGTAATGATCTGTTCTGTCGTCGAGTGAGCCGATGACAAAGCTTCTGCGACAACTGGAAGGTTCAATACATCGTTCGTTTGTACGTTGATTGTTGGACTCAATCGCTCCAAAATCTCCATACTGACTTTCGAATTTAGAAATCCAATTGCTCCAAACTTAAATGTATCCTTAACTCCGTCGCGAAGAAATACTGAAGGACCACCCGTTTCGGCGATCATTCCAGACTGGAACCATCGGAAAGTTGGCCCCTTCGAACTAACTTTTGTCCAGGTAATTCCATCTCTATCCCAAAGATATTCCGGAGATATTCTGGCGACATGATCCTTCCGGTAATGGTCGCGCGAGGCCGGATGCCAATCAACTGACACATCCGTGTTTCCAAAATGCTTTCTGCTTTCGCCGCCCTTTATGCATGTTCGGAAGCAATTATTGTCGTCGCGCTTATTTTTCGAAATTTCCCAGTGAAAACGTAGAAAACGCTCATTGTCTCCGGTTTTTGTTAAGCCGTCGCTGAACAGAAATGTCGAAATATACTCTTGTCGATGATAGGCGCTAATGATCCCGTCGCTCAAAGCATATGCGAGCGGCTTTCCGGGTACATCCGAGAAATCGTTTAGAGATGCTCGAAAACGATTTGCTGGCCGTTCCCATTCTCCGAAGAAAAAGCTCTGCTTATCTACAGTCGCAGGTACATCGCTGAGGTCGATGTAACAACCTGACGCTCCGGTGACCCCGGTTTTTAGAATGAAGCCTGTACCCCGGTTATAGACATGCCCTTCTGGAAAGCAGTTCCAGCCCACGTGCAACATTCCAATCACAGATGCCGTTTGGGACATCCAGTCCCTAAACTCCTCGAAGGATGAGATAAACATCCAGCTATCCAGAGTAACGAAGGCCATTAGCGTTGGCCGATTTGACAGCAGGGTTGCGCGGATGATGAACGAAGTCATCAAGTCGTTCTTACCCTCTGGAAAGACCCTTGTGATATAACTAGAAAGCTCTTCGTTTAGCCCTTTAGCGCCAGCATAAGGCGGGTTGGCCACTACGACATGATATTTCGGCGACAGCGCCTCAGCCATGTGCAGCAATGCGATGACGCGCTTTTGCACCTCCTTCAGCAGCAGGTCGGAACCGAAATCCCGCGCTTCGACGACCCGCAGCGTCTCGGCCGGATCGCGTAGCTTCGGCATGATCAACGAGCCGAAGTTCTTGGCCTGCTCGAACTGCCCCAGCGTCTCGCGCAGTTCATCGGTGAACAGATCCTTGCCCACCACGGCGGCCACATCCTGCATCTCGGCGGGCGTGAAGTGCACATCCTGCAGCACGACGATGTCGGGCTTCGCCTCCATCCGCAGGAATCGTCGCCGACCCAGCTTTGCCGCCGCCTTCATCGACAACGCGAAGGCCGCCAACGCCCCGGCGCGGTCGTCAATCTCGATACCGGTCAGGTTGTGCTTCAGGATCAGGCCGGGAATATCGGCCGAGTCATGGCCTTCCTCCGCATAGATTTCGTAGAGCAGGTCAAACGCATAGGTCAGCATATGGCCCGAGCCACAGGCCGGGTCGCAGATGCGGATATCCTCGGGCCGGGTAATCCGCAGAAAATCCGTCTCCGGCTCTTCCGGCGCGATGTAATAGTCCATCTTCGCCGCCAGCTTCGATTGCGGACGGTTCAGCAGCCACAGCCGCCCCAGCGAGTTTTCCACCAGGTAGCGGACAATCCAGTGCGGGGTGAACAGCTGTGTTGCGGCGGGGATATTCTCCGCAGTGATCTTCTGGTTCTTCTTCAGGCCTGCAAAGACCTGATCCTTCTTCTCGCTGATATAGAACTGGTACAGCCAGCCGATGATCTCAACATCCTGGCAGGCCTCTTCCGTCATCACGTCGCGCAGGCGGGCAAGGATGCTGTCCGGCGACAGAAGATCGTCGGGTATCAGCAGCTCGGTATAATCCTCGGCCCGGTTGAGCATATCGGCGCGCTCGAACATATAGGGCATGGCGCCATGCCATTCGTTGCAGGCATGGATCAGCAGCAACCGATAGGCTTCGGCCTGCCCGTCATGGGCGGGACGGGTGCCGTTCAGATATTCGGCGATCTCGGGCCGGGCACGATCGGGCAGGTTGCCCGCCATCGCCTCGGCCAGAATTTCTGGCCGGGTGGCGCCATCCGCAGGCGATACCACGCGCGGGTTGGTCAGGCCCGTGACATCCATAAAGCGCAGTGCGGTGAAGCGGTTGAACCATGTATAGGCGGCCTGTTCGATCACCTGGGCGCGGTTGTTGTTGGCGGCGGCCTCCAGCTTCGCAACTGCTTTGGGATGTTCGCGGCGCGCCGCTGCGCCTTCGGCCAGCACCATGTCCAGCCGGGCGGTGACCTGATCGATCAGCAGGTTGCGCGCACTTTGCGCAAATTTCTTCAGGGCGTTGGTATCCATCAGACAATCACTTTCTTGCCCGCGCCGATCTCGGCCAGCAGGGTCTTCTTCATCGCGTCGAGGTAGCGGGTCACATCGTCCTCATCTTCGAGATAGGTTTTCGTGAAGGAAACGGTGATCGACTGGGCTTTGACATATTGGGGTTTCACCGGTGCCGGCGGCACATATGGCGCTGGCTGAGGCTCGGCCACGCCGCCAGCAGGCTGGGGCTGCGGTGCCGGTGTTTGCGCTGGTGCTGGCGTGAGTTCCGCAATGCGGGTCAGCGTGTCAGCCAGAAGATTGGAGCACACCTCGGTCGCCAGATTGCGCAAGGCCGGGATTAGGCTCTGTGCGGCAAGGCCCGATTTCCGCGCAGTAAGCTCTTCGCGAATGCGTACCTGCTGCTCGGGCGGCAGTGCGCCAAACTCCGAAGTCTGGGCGACTTTTCCGGCAACCTCGTCAATCGCCGTGATGACAGCGTTGCGCTCAGCCAGAACGGTTTGCTCGATACGCTCCTTAAGGGCGTAGAAATCCGCCTTCAGTTCCTGAATTGCGGTGCCCTTGTAGCACTGCGGATCCTCGAGAACCTGACGCAGTTTTTCGGCGGCGACACCTTCGGCATAGCCAAGGTTCTGTTCCTGCCTGCTCAGAAAAGCACGCACTTCATCGTAGATTCCTTTTTGCGGCCCGCGCATGAAGCTGCGGACTTTGTCGAAGACATCCTCTTTTGCATCAAGCAGCTGATCTTCCTGTCCGATCGGGCCGGTGATGAACCAGGTGGAAGACTGATCGCGCATCCCATCCAACAAGGTGCGCAGGGGATCGAGGGCGGCGGCAAAAGGATAGGCTGCAATGGCACGGCTCTCCTGCTCGACATCACCAAGCAGCTTGCGCAGTTGCGTCTGCCACTCCGCACCCAGACTGCGCGCGTCATTCCCCGAGGCGGGAAGATCGAACAGCTCCTGAAACAGTTCGCGCGATTTGCGGATCTGGGCGGCAGTGAACTCGATCTGCGGGGAAAGCAGAATGTTGCCAAGGGCATGGCTGTTGCGCAGCCCCTGTATCAGCGCATCGCCCTCCAGGAGAGCGCTGTCGGCCCGAGCTTCGAGCTTGCCGCGCGCAACAAGGCTCGCGGTCAGGCAGAGAACCGCGATGGCGGGCCAGCCATAAGGTTTTGCTCCGAACTTCTCGACCAAAGCCTTGACCGAGACCCGCGTCCCAAGGCGCATCTGAGCCTGAGCATGATTCAGCACGTCCTGCTCGGCTTCAGTCAGACCGCTGCCTTCGCCTCCGAAAAGCCCGCCATCGACGCGTCCGGCTCGCCCAAGATCTGCTTCGGTGTAAGTGGCACCGCGCAGGACAGGCAGGCTGGTATAGACCTTGTCGACCAGGACCTGGAAACCTTTGACCAGCCGATCCTGCGGATCTTCGCCGCCGATCTCCAGCTCGGCACCGCGCACGAAAAGGCGAGCATCCGCGATCAGGCCGCGCAGCCGCTGCACCAGTTCCTTTTCACGCCGTGTATTCTGGTCACGCTTTTCCGCAATGATACGATCACGACCGGGTTGGGCTTCCCCGCTGGTGACCTGACGCGCAAATTTCACGGTCTGGAGCCAGAGGACGAGATCGCGCGTGAAGCGCACATCACGTCCCAGCAGGACAACCATCTCATCGCTTGCCATGCTGTTCGAGCGAACCACATCCGGCGCGTCGGAATCGTCGCTGAAGGGTGAGATGATGTTCACCGACAGCTCATGCTCCCGGTTCAGGCTGTGCCCGTCGAGCTTGCGGGTAAAAGCATAGTCCACACCCGTGCCAGCATGCTTGATCTTGCTGTGACGGAGGATCGCTCCAAACGCCAGTTCATCGAGCTGCCGTTCTATCTCGGCGGGATCGACGGCAATCGCCTTGATCTCGGCCTCGACGTCCTTTTCTTCATTGGTGAGGAATTCATAGACCTCGCCGTTGCGCTGGATCAGCGTCTGACGCTCCAGAAGCGACAAAGCCTCCTCGATATTGCGGCGCTGCTCGGTCTGGTCCGCCTCGAACCGGGACAACAGGAGGATCGATATGTTGCGGGCAGTCGGTTTGAATTCCTTGACGTATTTGACAAGGAACAACACCTTCAGCACCCGCACGGCAAAATCATCGCCAAGGTTCTTTTCAGCCAGTTGAATTGACTGCTGAACCGATGATTTCAGGGCGGTACGGATCCCCTCAAACATCAGGTCAAAGGTCGCCAGCCCCCCAACCGGCGTGTCGGCCAGCTTTTTGGCCACCTCCTGAAACACCCCCAGCATAGAGCGCTCGCCGACCGAGCTGTGCTTGCCCTCAAACGCGTTATGCTGCGAGAGGCCCATGATCGCGCGCTGGAACAGGTCATACTGGTAGTTCGGGAACGGGTAGCTCGCGACGAACTGGTCTTTTCCGGAGAAGTTCCTGAACTTGAAGGAATTATCTCCAAAATCGAACAGGGTGCGCAGGTTGTTCTCCTCAGCATCGTAAAGATTGCCAAGGGTGATCTGACCAGCCTCGGTCTTAGCCAGAAGGCGGCGCTGGATGACTTCGGCCACATCCTGGGAATTCAGAGGCATCCGGTTGGCGAAGCGTGCCTGAATTTTCGAAAAGTCATTTTCTTGCTGCGCGGTCAGATCCCCGATAACCGAACCCATGTCCTGCTGGGCAGTGACAACAATCCAGGCCTGCCCCTTGCACTTAGTGTTCAGGCTTTCGGCAATGGTTTGCAGGTTCGTCATGAGCTTGACGTTGTCAGCGATATACTGCCCCACCTCATCGACGAAGAAATTCAGCCGGAACTTCGGTCCCTGCGCATCGATCCATGACTTCACCATATTGGCAAAATCTTCGATCGAGACCTTCGTATCCTTGCGATACTGACCAAGAATATCCTTGACCTCATCGCCCGTGACCTCGGCAAAGGCGGTGGCAATGTGCTTGCCTTCCATCAGAGCCTGTTCGCGCCCGCGCTCCCAAGGCTTTCCGGAAGACTGCGCAAAGGCCGCTTTGAAGGCATCGAGCTTGCCGCGGCTGTCGAGATCACGCTCGAACTGCGCGATATGCGGGAGCTTGCCATAATAGCCGCACATCTCGTCAAAGACCTTCTGGAAGACGGCCAGAAGTGCATCGACATCCGTCTTCGAGATCACATCCGCCTTCTGGTCTATATTGAACAAGACCGACCGGGACGGGATCGACACTGCCTTGCGCAAGGCCCCCGCCAGCATCGGGTTGCCCGCGAGCTTGCGCTCAAATATCTCGATGGCGTGCTGCCCCTCGACCTCGTCGTTCTCCAGCAGAAGAGCGAGCATCTTCAGCAGGTGAGACTTACCTGATCCGAAGAAGCCCGAAATCCACACGCCGTTCGCGGTATCGTAATTGTTGTAGGCGTCGAGGAATTGCTCCAGTCGGGCGCCGATCTCGTTGGTGATGACATATTCATCAAGCTCGGTCAGGAGGCTGGCCTTGTCGTCAGCCTTGATCACCCCATCGATCGAACGGTCGACCGGCTTGGCAAAGATATCACGCAGAAAAGTAGCCATCGGTCAGACCTCGTAATTCATGATATTGAACGCGCGGTAGTATTTGTCGTCATGGAGCAAGCCGAACAATTCCAGCGATGCTCCTGTCGCCAGCGCGTGTGTGTATTTTCCCGGAAAGAACATGACCGTCGGGCGATCTTTCGCGGTGCTTTGCAGGTTGTTGAGTACGTTGTGCGACCTCAGGTAAGGGTAAACCTCACCTACGCCTGACAGGAAGATCACGTCGTGCGGGACTTCTTCGATGCGCCGCGCAATCTCTGGAATGAGGTGCGCCTGCGGGTCCAGAACGCCCTGCAACAGCTCCTTGAGCTCCGCCTTTTCCGTTTCGACTTCAACCTCAAGGATTTGCTCGAAGATACCCCGGTCTTCGAGGATCCTGATCGAAAGGTCATAGAGATCGATATCAAGTACGCGCACACCGGCGTGGCTCAGCCGGGCGATCAGATCCTCACGATCCTCGCCCAGGCTCAGTCCGTCTTCGGCATCAAAAGCGCAGATGAAAAAGGGAACCTCGTTTCCCAGCCCTTGCTTTTGCAAGAACCGATCGCTGGAAACTACCCTGAATAGGTGCTCGGCGCGGGCGCGCCGATCAGTTTTCGTGCCCACCATTACCCCCCATTTCCGGGAAAGACCTGCAAGTCCGCCGGATTACTCTCCTCAATCAGCCGCTTCATGCGCCCCGATAACCAAATCGGCTGAATTCTACCCTCGACGCTTATCAAACCAACTTCACGCAATATCCGAAACAAGACCTGACGCAATTTCGCGCAGGTTGAAGCTGAAAGAGCGGCGAGGCCGGGATCGCTTTCAGCCTTCTCCGCGAGAAAGCGGTCAAAGACCTCATGGCCCAGGTCGAGCCGCCATGATTGGTAGCGTTCGCTGATCACCTCGACTGCGAATTCGTGGACAAAACGATAGGTCCGGCAGACCGCCAACCACATCATCGCCTGCTGCTCGGCGCGGTCAGCCTCTACCGACAGGTAATGACGTTCGGCATCGGAGAGATGGCCTATCCGGTCGTACACTTCACGAAGCGCGCGGGTTTGCGAGGCCAGTTTGGGTAAGGATGACGCGCCCTGGGCCAGCAAACGCTCACGAGCAGATGCCCAGTTCTCACCGGGTTGATAAGCTTGAGCAATCACGATGCTCTCATTGAGCATCAGCCCGCCCACGCCAAAGGACATCCGATATTTCGCTGCGGCCACCATCATTTAGGTACCGCCCCGCTTGCTGTGTCAGCCTCATCGAATTCATGCTGCGCACGCTCAAGGGCGGCGGCAACCTCGTCTTCGTCAGCCGCAACGATATGCTGGGTCCGGGGATCACGCAGCCTAGCCCCATCAAGGAGTCCTAGCCGCTTGAGCACATAGAACAGCATGGCGTAGCGAACTGTCAGCACAGCGCGCCCGTCCGCCATGTTGTAATCCTTTGCGACCACCGCCTGCTGACCGACCGACAGATTAGGATGCGGCACAAGGGTGATATCGAAGGTTTCCTGCCACAGCCGGTCCTGTGCCGCAGCAGCACCTGGCTCGCCGAACTCGCCGAATCCAAGGACACGCGAGAGCAGGAAATCCTTGAAGCGCTCCGTCTCATGGCACCAGGCCCGCACATGCCAGCGCAGACCATCAAAGCCGAAGGCATGCGGGGTAATCCGCCGCCATGCCGGATCGGGCCGATCGCGGTTCATGGATTGGTAATGAAGGTCCAGCGACCTTTCCTCCCGCACCGCCGCCAGAACTGAACGCAGAACTTCGGTATCGACCTTACGGCGCAAAGTCAGAGCGATATCCATGTCAGGCGGGGCAGCGAGCCAGTTCGCCCCCGCGTCGGCGAAACCTTCCGCCATCGATCGGAGCCGCATGAGATAGGCGTCCGGGTCCGGGTCTAGAAACACCGGCTGAAATTCCGGGCCGGCTACGTAACGGCGAGCGCTTTTGTCATAGACCGCATTCTGCGGCGCACGCTCCTGATAATGGGTCAAGTCCTTTGACGCCTGCGGAACGGAGACGCCAAACGTATCGATCAGGTCAGAGCGATTGACACCCCCCTCCCAGAACAGGCGGAATTCGATGAACTCCAACCGCCTCTCGACACCCCATTTCAGCATTGCTCGTCCCGCCGCACTTGAAAGGATAAAAAGTATATGGGACACCTTGCGATGTCCGTATATTTTCTATTCTAACAAGCCTCAAACTGTCAAGCCCGAGGAAGGCGGGATGCGCACCGTGTCACCGTGCACAAACACGGCGGGGCAAAAGCGCTATCGAAGTCGGTCAGCCTGGACGTGGGCAGCGCCACGACATCTTCGATACCGGCACGGTC
This sequence comes from Mesorhizobium sp. FG116, assembly GCF_057809835.1. Lineage (NCBI taxonomy): Bacteria > Pseudomonadati > Pseudomonadota > Alphaproteobacteria > Hyphomicrobiales > Phyllobacteriaceae > Mesorhizobium > Mesorhizobium sp. FG116. The sequence continues at coordinate 26,372 of NZ_JBMDKS010000018.1, read as the reverse complement.
GATGTCGATTGCAGCCAATGCTACGGCGTGATCGTACAGTGCCGTCAAACCCTATTTTCGCCGGGCCAGCCCTGTCAGCGATCGTGCCAGGCTCAACAACCGCCGAGACGCCGGATTGTCGTTTTGCGCGGACCAGACCATGCTGAACGGCAGCACCTCATCCGCAAGTTCCCGGTAGGTGATCCCTGGAAACTGGGCGACGGTCGTTGCTTCGCTCGTCAGAGTGAGGCCGCGACCGAGAGCGACCAGCGATAGGATATTGTCGCGGCCGACCTGCTGAGACTGAATATCGAGGTGGCGGCCGAGACCGGCAAGGTGAGCAACCAAATAGTCGTGGATCTCCTGACCCGGCGCAACGTCACTCACAATGAACCGCTCGGAGACCAAATCGCCCCATCCAAGTTCCGGTTTGCCCGTCAAAGGGTGGTTATCGGGCAGCACCACGAAAACCTTCTCGCACCATAAATGCTCCGCCTCACAGCCATCCCATGCCGCGGTTCCCGTGATGAATGCGACGTCCAGACAAAGTTTCCGGACAGCCGCGATGTGCTCGGGCGGATTGCCGTCAATAAGGTCGACCTGCACGTTCGGGTGGCGCGTGCCGAAGGCACGCAACAGATCGAACAGAAATCCTGACGCAAGGGACGAAAATATCCCGACCTTGATCAGCCCTTGCTCCGCCCGGCCAACCGCCGCCACCTTGGTCACCCCAATGTCGATCTGGCGAAGAGCATGGCGAGCGTTGCGCAGGAATTCCCGCCCGGCAACGGTCAACCGCACCCCGCCAGCATGACGCATGAAAAGCGACGCCCCGAGTTCATCTTCGAGATCACGGATTCGTCGGCTGATGGAGGATTCCTGCACAGAAAGCGCGGCAGCAGCCTTGCGAAAACTCCCATAATCGACGGCGGCCACAAAATATCGCAACTGGTTCAGCCGGACCGCAGATGTGCCGGGTTTCCCCTCAACGACCTTTGTGAGGCTATCATCAGGCGAGGTCTGATTGTTCCCGATCACAGCCATGGTGCATCATCCGAAACAGCGTTCGGTTTCTGACGGGCACCCCGCCATCATCAACGCGAAAATCGATCTGTGTGCGTTCATCGGCTCTCCGCACATCCTCAAACTAAACGACGTTCAGTTACCGAATGCTGCTTCTTGACTTCCGGCCCGTCAACGAAAAAAGTAAATGTCGTTTAGTTTTCACGACAAGTTGCAACAGCCATCCGAATGGCCCGTCCCCGGAAAGAGCAAGAACTTGATATTGCTCGTCGCGCGATCGACGAAACGATCCGGCTGCTGTCAGAACGTGGCGACCTCGACGTACCGCTGACTGCGGTCGCGCACGCCATCGGTTGCACAGCGCCAGCGCTTTACGGCCATTTCCGCAACAAAAGCGCCTTGTTGCGCGCCGTTCGGGACGAAGGTTTCAACCAGCTCTACAGGGAAAAGCTGGCGGTCTTCCAGCAGATGCGCGGCAATCCATTCGGCTATTTGCGTGATGGCAGCTATGCCTATGTCCGCTTTGCCCTCGAAAACCCCACGCTGTACCGACTGATGTTCACACCGCCGCCACGGCTCGGAGTCAGCGATGATCCATGGTCGGGCGAAGCTGGAAGACAGATACTAAATCTATTGCTGGCGGGACTTCGCTGCTCTCAGGACCAAGGCTTTTTGCCCGGCATGGATCTGAGCCGTTACAGCTTCATGTTCTGGTCAACGGTACACGGCGCGGTGAGCCTCACCCTTCAGAACCGGGAAATGGATCAGACCGCCAAATGGGATGCGACACGAAAGGCCGTCGATACGTTGATGGAAATCATCGCCGCGACGCGCCATGACTCGCTCGGCACCTCATGAGCGAAACCTTCGGGCGCTGGCAAAGCCCCGATCTGTCGCAATGAACCGTTCCAGCATCGGCACAATCAACCTGACAGGATCGGCAGCGGGCTGGCCGGTTTCGCGAGCCAGCACTTCTGCATAGGCGGCAAGATCGCGGTGCAGCGGCCCCGGCAGTTCCACCGTCACCTTCACGGGCTTGTCTTCGATGAGGGGGCCGAGTTTCAGCTTCGTCATGGTCAGTTCCTATAAGGTTCGAGTACGAGATCGCGGGTAACGATGACCCTGACCGGGTAGCCCGGCCGGATCGTCAGGGTCGGCGCGACCTGCAACTGGCGCTGGACGATCTGTTGCCCGGCCTGATTGATGGTATCCTGCGCTCCGTCGCGGATGGCGCGGATCAGACGATCCTCGTCGTCGGTCGCCAGTTCCGTGCCGATGCCGAGCAGCGTGGACAGCCCCGCCGCTTTCATCAGATCCCACCAGTGGTAATCAACGCCATCTTCCAGCCCGGCATAGCCGGAAGCGTCCGCACCGGGCTGGCGCTCCAGCACGATGGAGCGGCCGTTGGGCAGGATCAGGCGGTTCCAGACCAGCAGCACGCGGCGCTGACCGAATTGCACACCGGCGTCATACTGACCGATGATGCGCGTTCCCTGCGGGATCAGCAGCAGACTGCCGGTCGGGCTGTCATAGACATTTTCCGTGACCTGCGCGGTGATCTGGCCGGGAAGGTCCGAGCGGATGCCGGTAATCATTGCCGCCGGGATTACGGCCCCTGCCTGAAGGATGTAGGGCGAGGCTGGCGCCATGATCCGATCCATGGCAACGGTCTGCCGTTCCACCGGCCCATTCAGAAATGCCGTGTGGCGGTCCTGTGTTGCGGGCTGGCCACCAAGGTCAAGGCCAGCAAGGCCCGGCATATTGGAGCCAGGCGTCGTCGCTGATCTCTGCCCCGACTGGAAGAACACGGTGCTAAGACGTGCGGCTTCTTCCTCGGCAAGACGTCGCTCCTCGGCAGGATCACGGGTTGGTGTTACCATATTGGGCGGCGTAACGGGTTGCCCCCTGTTCTGGGCATCCAGGATCGGGCCACCGAGATCGCCCGGCAATGCCGGCCCCAGGACCGGCCCGGTATAATCCTTCGGCAGACCTGCCAGTCCATCTGCCGTGGCGCGGTTCTCGGTCGAATAGAGTTCTTCACCGTTTCCGCTCATATCGCGCGTCTGGAGCGCATAGATCAGCGCCCCGCCGATGCCGAGGAGCGCGACGGCGCCAACACCGGCCAGCATTTTGCGCGACAGGCGCGTGACGCGCGGCGACTCGGCACGCAGACGCATCGGCGTTGGATTGGTGGTAGCCTCTTCGCTCATGACGGTTGCTCCCTGGTTTTGTCGGGCTGGGCAGCTTGCCTTTGCTCGATGCGAACGATCCTGACCATCTGCTGCTGCTTGCCGCTACCAAGACGCAACTCAGCCGCTCCGAACAGCCGATCAACGATCAAGATGTTCTGGTGAACGCGGGAATTGACGATCTGGGTCTCGCCCTCGGAACCGATGACGAAAATCGGTGGCATCTCTCCCTGCACGATGCCGCGCGGGAAAACGACATAGACACGGCGGCCATCATCGAAGACGGAAATCGGCCGCCATGGCGGCGTATCTCCGGTCAGGCCGTAACGATAGTTGCGTGCCGCCTCGATCGGGATGATGGGTGCTGCGGGAACGGTCTGGCGCTGACCGGCAGGCAGCGCCGGATAAGACCAGGATACGGACGGCATATAGAGCGCCTCGCGGGCGCGCAGCTCGATCATATAGGTGCGCCGATCGGTCGTCACCACGAGATTGGTTGAGATGTCGGATCGGGATGGTTTGACGAGAATATGGACCCGGCGCGACGTACCGCTCCCGCTCTCGGTATCGCCAATGATCCAGCGGGCGGTGTCTCCTGCCGCGATCGGTCCCGCGCCGGTCAGGCTTTCGCCCGGCTCCAGCGCAATATTGGTGATCTGGCCCGGTGCGGCATAGACCTGATAGAGCGCGCCTTCCGACCAGGGATATATTTGGATGGCGTTATAGTAACCCTCGCGGCGCGGCTCGACGCGGGCGGCGGCATTGGCGTTCTCAACCCGGCCTGCCGGTGTTCCGGCAGCGGTTCCGCCGCGTGCGACCGCCCAGGCCGGCGGCGTGTGAAGCGGCCGAGGCCGGTCATCGGTGACAGCGGTCGGCACGACGGGCAACGCTGGCACATCGGCATCATAGCTGAACTGCGGCGTCTTGTTGGTGGCGCAGCCTGCCAGCATGGTGACCGAAAGCAACAAAGCTGCAAAGGCGGGTTTACGGAAAACCGGCAAGGCGGAATTGCGGGAAGACGCGATGGTCATTGGCTCATCTCCCGCGACCATGAAATTGCATTAACGTAGATGCCGAGCGGATTGGCGCGCAGACGCTCGGCATCGCGCGGCGTCTGGATCACGATGGTCAGGATCGCGGTCCAGCGCTCGGTCGTGGAAAGCTGCCCGTTCTCATAGTGACGCTCGGTCCAGGCGACGCGGAAGCTGTCGTTCGAGGCGCGTATGACGCTGGAAACCTCGACTGCGATCTGCTGGCGGCCGACACGGGTGAACGGATCATTGGCGCGGGCATAGTCGTTGAGCGCGGCCGCTCCCCTATCAGTGGTGAACTCATAGGCGCGCAGCCAGTTCTGGCGCACGATGATGGCATCCGCCGGGATCGAGCGCGTCTGCTCGATGAAACGGCCAAGATGGAAGGCGATCTGCGGATCGGTCGGACGGTAATCGGCGGTGGCTGCGGCGACGGTCTGGGCTTGGCCGAGATTATCGACCTGCACCACCCAGGGCACGACGGTCCCTCGCGCCGATTGCAGAACGAGCGCGGCAGCGAAGCCCGCCGAGAGGATCAGCGAGCCGAAGGCCATATAGCGCCAGTTCTTGGCCTGCACGCGAGCCGAGCCGATGCGCTCGTCCCAGACTTGTGCGGCTTTCTGGTAAGGCGTCTCGGGTTCAGGCGATTTGCCGTAATGGGTCGCTGGACGTCTGAAGATGTTCATGAGCGGTCACTTTCGGAAATGTTGACGGAAGAGCCGCCGCCGTGGCTGTCACCGGAGCGGACGGCATGGGCGGCCATGGTCGTGCCGTGATTGAGCGCCTGGCGGCGGTGCATCTGCTGCGCCCATGCAGGCGGTCCGCCCGCCGGTGCGGAGGCGGGTGCGGCACCGGCCACGCTCGCACCGCCAATGGTTCCCTGCGAGGACGATCCACCGGTGACGCCGAGCCCGCCGCGCGCGCCATCGGAGAAGCTGGATTTGACGCTTTCCGCTGCTTTCGAGGCCGCTCGTTTCAGGGGCGATGCGGCGGCGGAGCCTGCCGCGCGGGCAACGCCGCCGAGGCCGGAGGCAACACCGGCAGCCCCTGACTGGCCGAGCGATCCGACACTATAGGCGACGCTCGCCGCCCCTGCCGCAGCAGCACCGCCACGGACGGCAGCAGCTCCACCCGACAGCGCCGCTGCCCCTCCCTTCGCGGCCATGCCTGCGGCAGCGCCGCCGGCAAGCATCATGCCGCCAGCGGCAAGGCCGGTTCCAACTGCTGCACCTGCGCCAAGCTGCGGGCCGCCAGAAACCAGACCGGAAGCAATGCCGGGACCGAAGATGCCGAGGCCGAGAAGGGAAAGTGCGGCCAGCACGATCGCCATTGCGTCGTCGATGGTCGGCGTCACGCCGCCGAAACCGGCCGTAAACTGCGAGAACAATGTCGAGCCGATGCCGATGATGACGGCGAGCACCAGCACCTTGATGCCGGAAGAGACGACATTGCCGAGCACGCGCTCAGCCATGAAGGCGGTCTTGCCGAAGAGGCCGAAGGGAATGAGGACAAAGCCCGCCAGCGTGGTCAGCTTGAACTCGATCAGCGTGACGAAGAGCTGCACGGCGAGAATGAAGAAGGCCAGCAGCACCAGCGCCCAGGCGAACATCAGACAGGCGATCTGGATGAAGTTCTCGAAGAACGACCAATAACCCATCATGTCCGAGATGGATTCGAGCAGCGGGCGACCGGCATCGAGGCCGGTCTGCGCCACCTTGCCGGGCCGCAGCAGATCGGCGGCGGAAAAGCTGGTGCCCGAACCTTTCAGGCCAAGACCGGCGAAGCTGTCGAAGATGATCTGGGCGAGATTGTTCCAGTTGCCGATCAGATAGGCGAAGACGCCAATGAACAGCGTTTTCTTGACCAGCCGGGCGATGATGTCGTCGTCGGCACCCCAGGACCAGAACAATGCCGCCAGCGTTACGTCGATGACGATCAGCGTGGTGGCAATGAAGGCGACCTCGCCACCGAGCAGGCCGAAGCCGCTGTCGATATAACTAGTGAAAACACCCAGAAAGTTGTCGATGACGCCGGTGCCGCCCATGGTTCACTGTCCCCCGTTCTGATGCGGAGCGGCGGGCACCGGCGTCCGGCCGAGGAACCGGTCGCGGTTCTCGGCCCAGGTGGCGAGGCAGCCGGGGTCGTTCACGGCGGCCTCGCCTAACTGCTGGCAGTGGCGCAGGCTCTGGTGCAGCGGATCGGCAGGCGCCTGAAGCGCCGGCGCCGAACGGGGCTGTGCTGGTTCGTCCTCGCGTGTCATTTCGATCACCGTCGCGGTGATGGCGATGGCCACGAATATGATCGCGCCAAGCCGGGCCAGCATCTTGCCGTCCATGTCGCGCCCCTCCTGTCCGGTCAGTTGCTGCCGTTGCCGAACATCCGGGCATTGCCGGGCTGATAGCCCGATCCCGGTGTCAGGAAACGCTCGCGTTGGATGCGGCCCTGGTCGGCGGCGGTGGCGCGCTCGGCTTCGATCAGAGCTTCGGAGCGACCATTGGCGGACATCAGCGCGATCAGGTCGGAAAGCTGCTGCGACTGGAGCGCGAGAAGCTGATTGCCCGCCTGTGTCGCCTGTAACGCGCCGGTGGCGTTCTGGCTCTGCCCGACAAGGGCGGACATTTCAGCGCGGTTGGTGTCGATATTTCCGACGACACCAGCCTGCACGCGCATGGCGTCCTGCAAACCGCCGACCGTATTCTGCCAGCGGGACCGCGCATCGGCGACGAGCTGGGCGTCGGTCGCGGACAGCGAAACCTTGCCGTATTTCTGTTGGAACATTTGATCGACGTTCTGCACGTCGAAGGCAATGTTCTGCGCCTGGGCCAGAAGCTGCTGCGTGCGCTGGACATTCTGCTGCAAAGTCTGGAGCGAGGAATATGGCAGACTGGCGAGATTCTTCGCCTGATTGATGAGCATCTGCGCTTCATTCTGAAGCGAGGTGATCTGGTGGTTGATCTGCTCCAGCGTACGTGCGGCAGTCAGAAGGTTCTGCGCATAGTTGGTCGGATCATAGACGATGCGGCCGAAGCCAAAAGCGTGAGCGGGGCTTGCCAGCATGGGCGACAGTGCAACAGGCATGGCGAGCGTCAGCGCCAGCACGGATGCACTGACATATCGGGAAACGGGGATACGGATCATGGCAGGGTCTCCTTTTCTTGGCTGTCATCTGGATGGATTTGGTCTGGCGCGACCGGCCGAGCGGGCTCTGTCCGTTCGACAAGATTTGTGAGGTTCGGGATCAGATCGACGGCCCATTCGACGCCGCGATGGCGCAGCCAGGCCGCGAGAAAACCGTCCTGCCCATGCTCGGCGACGAGTTCGGCGATACGGGTCTGATCGGATTTGGATGATGCGGCGCAGAGCGCGAGGCCGACTTCGCTGAGGCCAAGCTCGAACAGGCGATTGCCGCGCCGCGATTGGCAGTAATAGTCCCGCTTTGGCGTGGCCCGCGCGAGGATCTCGATTTGCCGGTCATTGAGGCCGAAGCGGCGGTAGATTGCCGTGATCTGCGGCTCGATGGCGCGTTCATTCGGGAGAAGCAGCCGCGTCGGGCAGCTTTCGATGATGGCGGGCGCGATATTGCTGCCGTCAATGTCCGAGAGCGATTGCGTGGCGAAGATGACGGAAGCGTTCTTCTTCCTGAGTGTCTTCAGCCATTCGCGCAGCTGGTTGGCGAACTCCTCGTCATCGAGCGCCAGCCAGCCTTCGTCGATGATGAGCAGGGTTGGCCGACCGTCGAGCCGGTCGCCGATCCGATGAAACAGATAGGACAGGACGGCAGGCGCAGCCCCAGTGCCGACCAGCCCCTCGATCTCGAAGGCCTGTACATCGGCTGATCCGAGATGTTCGGCCTCGGCGTCGAGCAACCGGCCATAGGCGCCGCCAATGCAGTAAGGGCGCAACGCCTGTTTCAGATCGTTGGATTGCAGCAGCACGGCAAGGCCGGTGATGGTCCGTTCCCCCGCCGGGGCGGATGCCAGCGATGTCAGCGCCGTCCAGATGTGCTCCTTCACCTCCGGCGTGATGATCATGCCTTCACGCATCAGGATCGCGGCGATCCAGTCAGCGGCCCATGACCGTTCATAGGCATCATCGATCCGCGCCAGCGGTTGCAGGGAAACGGAAACCTCCGATCCCTCGGTCAATCCACCGCCGAGATCATGCCAGTCGCCACCCATGGCGAGCGCGGATGCCCGGATCGATCCCCCGAAATCGAAAGCGAAAATCTGGCTGCGATCATAGCGGCGAAATTGCAGCGCCATCAGCGCCAGCAGCACGGACTTGCCCGCGCCGGTCGGGCCGACGACGAGGGTATGGCCCACGTCGCCGACATGAAGGGAAAGCCGGAACGGAGTCGAACCTTCGGTCTTGCCGTACAGCAAGGGGGGCGCTCCGAGATGTTCGTTCCGTTCCGGCCCCGCCCACACGGCCGATAGAGGGATCATGTGGGCGAGGTTGAGCGTCGAGATCGGCGGCTGCCGGACATTGGCGTAGGCATGTCCGGGGATCGAGCCTAGCCAGGCATCGACGGCATTGACAGTTTCCGGCATGGCCGTGAAGTCACGGCCCTGAATGATCTTCTCGACCAGACGCAGCTTCTCGTCGGCGATACGGGGGTCGGCATCCCAGACGGTGACGGTTGCTGTGACATAGGCCATGCCGGCGACGTCAGCGCCCAGTTCCTGCAAGGCCATGTCGGCATCGAGCGCCTTGTTGGACGCATCGGTGTCCACCAGCGCCGATTGCTCGTTGGTCATCACCTCCTTGAGGATCGCGGCGATGGATTTTCTCTTGGCGAACCATTGACGGCGGATTTTGGTGAGGAGTTTCGTCGCGTCCGTCTTGTCCATCAGGATGGCGCGGGTGGACCAGCGATACGGGAACGCGAGCCGGTTCATCTCGTCGAGCAGGCCGGGCGTGGTCGCTGTCGGAAACCCGATAATGGTCAGGACGCGCAGATGCTTGTCACCAAGGCGCGGTTCCAACCCGCCAGTCAGCGGCTGATCGGCCAGCAGCGCATCGAGGTGCATGGGCACTTCGGGCACGCGAACACGATGGCGGTTCGTGGAAATCGTGGAATGGAGATAGGTCAGCGTGCCCGCGTCATCGATCCAGTGGCATTCGGGCATGAAGCCGTCGAGCAGCGCCAGCACGCGGTCGGTGCGGTCGATGAAGCCGCGCATCAGCTCCCATGGATTGACGCCGGATTGCTCACGGCCCTCGTAGAGCCAGGTCTCGGCGCGAGCCGCATCTTCGGCGGGTGGCAGCCAGAGGAAGGTCAGGAAGTAGCCTGACACGAAATGCGTGCCCGCTTCCTCGAAGGCAGCTTTGCGCTCGGCATCGAGAAGAGCGGAGGCCGGATCAGGAAATTGGCTGCCGGGATAGGTCGCGGCTTCGCTTCGTTGTGCCTCAACAAAGATCGACCAGCCGGAGCCGAGGCGGCGCACGGCGTTGTTGATACGCCCGGCGACCGCGACCAGTTCGGCGGCAACAGCGGAATCCAGATCCGGCCCGCGAAACTTCGCAGTCCTCTGGAAACTGCCGTCCTTGTTCAGCACGACGCCCGAGCCAACCAGCGCGGCCCAGGGCAGGAAATCCGCGAGGCGGGTAGCGGTACGGCGATATTCGGTGAGGTTCATCATGGCTGCGCCCTCACACCGACAGATGACCGGGTATGCGCAGATGCTTACGGCCCACCTCGACAAAAAGCGGATCGCGTTTGGCAGCCCATACCGCGAGGAAATGACCGACCGCCCAGATGGCGATGCCAACCAGCCAGAGACGAAGGCCGAGGCCGACGGCGCCGGCCAGCGTGCCGTTGACGATGGCAATCGAACGCGGTGCGCCGCCGAGCAGGATATGCTCGGTCAGCGCCCGGTGAACCGGGATGGAGAAGCCCGGCACCGCATCGAGCTGTTCAAACCCGCCCGCCATCAGATGAGCGCCCCGCCGCCGAACGAGAAGAACGACAGGAAGAAGCTCGACGCGGCGAAGGCGATGGACAGGCCGAAGACGATCTGGATCAGGCGGCGGAAGCCGCCGGAGGTATCACCGAAGGCCAGCGCCAGGCCGGTGGCGATGATGACGATGACGGCGATGATCTTGGCGACAGGACCCTCGATCGACTGGAGGATCGACTGAAGCGGGGCCTCCCAGGGCATGGAGGAGCCGGAGGCGTGTGCGGCAGGCGCCAGCATCAGACTGATGGAAACAGTGGCAGCGGCGGTTGCCATGATGCGGCAGCCGCGTGAAATCGTGCGGATCATGAAGGGTTTCCTTTCGGGGTGGTTGCCAAAGTGATGGGATGCGTGATGGCGTAATCGCCGTCCGGCCCCAGCCCATCGACGCGGGCGAGTTCGACCAGCCGGCGGGAAGAGCCGCGTCCGGCAAGAACGGCGACGAGGTCGATTGTCTCGGCAATCAGGGCGCGCGGGACGGTGATGACGGCTTCCTGGATGAGCTGTTCGAGGCGTCGCAGCGCGCCAATGCCGGAACCGGCATGGATGGTGCCGATCCCGCCCGGATGGCCGGTGCCCCAGGCTTTAAGGAGGTCGAGAGCTTCGGACCCGCGCACCTCGCCGACCGGGATGCGATCCGGGCGCAGGCGTAGCGACGAACGCACCAGATCGGAGAGCGTCGCCACGCCATCTTTGGTGCGCATCGCGACCAGATTGGGCGCGGCGCATTGCAGTTCGCGCGTGTCTTCAATGATCACGACGCGGTCCGAAGTCTTGGCGACTTCTGCCAGCAGCGCGTTGGTCAGCGTGGTTTTTCCGGTCGAGGTGCCGCCCGCGACAAGGATATTGGCGCGCGTGGCGACGTTCAGGCGCAGCACCTCGGCCTGAGCACTGGTCATGATCCCGGCGTTTACATAGTCGTCGAGCGTGAACACCGCGACGGCAGGCTTGCGGATGGCAAAGGTCGGCGCCGTGACGACAGGCGGCAGCAACCCTTCGAAGCGCTCTCCGGTCTCGGGCAGTTCAGCCGACACACGCGGATTGCGGGCATGAACCTCGGCGCCGACATGATGGGCGACCAGCCTGACGATCCGCTCGCCATCGGCAGCCGACAGCCTCTCCCCCGTATCGGCCAGCCCTTCGGAGAGCCGATCCACCCAGATGCGGCCATCGGGATTCAGCATCACCTCGACCACAGCTGGATCTTCCAGAAACCGGGCAATCGATGTACCGAGCGCGGTGCGCAGCATCCGCGCACCACGCGCAATCGTCTCGGGTTTCTGATGTGATGCGGTCATGGCGGCCCCGTTCATGGCGGGACGCGCAAAAGACGGACCCCGGATTGGGGTCGATTAAAAGAACCTGATTTAGGGCCGTTTCAACAGATGTTTACGCGTGTGCGGGCATCGGCGGCGCAGGGCGGTAAATAGGATGGATCGAAAGTTCAGAGCTGGTTTCCATCCGCTTCGGACTGGCCTTGTGACGAAAGATCGTGAAGCGAATCGATATCCCGCGACAACTCTTTCAGGAATCTGTCGCCGGAAGCCAGGCGCTTGCCCAGCGTCTGCATGAAGCCTTCGAAGCGCTCGTTGCCCTTGATGCGTGCCGACTGTTTCGCGCTATCTGACAGCGGCGGCGTCATGGTGAGCCAGAATTGTACGAACAGCGAAAGCGTCTCGCCGAGGATGGCGACATCTTCGTCCAGCATATCGAACTGGCGGCCAAGCTTATCCAGGCGTCGCGACATTGCGGCTTCCAGCCGTTCGGTCGTGTCACCGGACAGGAAGGATGCTACCGCAGCCTCGATCACTGCGGATTTTGAAACATTGCGACGCAGCGCCAGACCCTCGACCTGCTTCAGCAGATCCGGGGAGAAGTAGACATTCATGCGGGTGCGACTCGTCATGCCTGTCTTCCTTCTCAAAGCTCGATGCCGTCATTTGGGTCGAGTGACGCCTGCCGCGCGACCATGCGCATCCGCTGACGCATGGCACGGGCTTTGGCGGCATCGACGTCGGGCTCATCATCGAGAAAATCGAACTCCTGCGATGGCGGCGGTGGTGGCGGGATGATTTCCTCATGTTCGGGAAGCTCCGGCTCAAGACGGATACCGGCATTGGCAGGATCGTCGTCGGACCTGTTCGACGCGGGTCCGTGGCCGGCCGCGGCCGCAACAACACGGCTCGTCCAGTCGTCTGGTGCCGATGTTTCCATCTTCACCGACTGCTTGTGCAGATCGGGCGGCGGCAGCACCCGTTCCTGAAGCCGCGCATCGGCATAGTAGCGCGCCTTGGCGGCGCGGATGGGCGGCACACCCGCTACCATGACGATCTCGTCGGTTGGCGGAAGCTGCATGATCTCGCCCGGTGTCAGGAGCGGCCGCGCCGTTTCCTGCCGCGACACCATGAGGTGCCCCAGCCATGGCGCGAGGCGATGGCCCGCATAGTTGGTGGAATCGCGCATTTCCGTGGCCGTGCCGAGCGCATCACTGATCCGCTTGGCGGTGCGTTCATCATTGGCAGCAAAGGCGACACGCACATGGCAGTTGTCGAGAATGGCGTTGTTCTGCCCATAGGCGCGCTCGATCTGGTTGAGCGACTGCGCGATCAGGAACGCTTTGAGGCCATAACCGGCCATGAAGGCGAGTGCCGATTCAAAGAAGTCCAACCGCCCGAGCGCGGGGAACTCGTCCAGCATCAACAGCAGGCGATGGCGCTTGCCGGAGGTTTCCAGCTCCTCGGTCAGCCGCCGCCCGACCTGATTGAGGATGAGGCGGATCAGCGGTTTTGTGCGATTGATGTCCGAGGGCGGTACGACGAGGTAGAGGCTGACGGGTTCTTTTGCTCCGACCAGATCAGCAATGCGCCAGTCGCAGCGGGCCGTCACGCGGGCCACGACCGGATCTCGGTAGAGGCCGAGAAAAGACATCGCCGTGGACAGCACACCGGAGCGTTCGTTCTCGGATTTGTTCAACAGCTCGCGTGCCGACGAAGCGATGACGGGATGCACACCGGCTTCGCCCAGATGCGGCGTGTCCATCATGGCGCGCAAGGTTGCCTCGACCGGACGGCGGGGATCGGACAGAAAACTCGCGACGCCGGCGAGCGTCTTTTCCTTCTCGGCGTAAAGGACATGCAGGATCGCGCCGACCAGCAGCGAATGGCTTGTCTTTTCCCAATGGTTGCGCTTGTCGAGACTGCCCTCGGGATCGACCAGAATATCCGCGATGTTCTGGACATCGCGGACTTCCCACTCCCCCTGGCGGACTTCCAGCAACGGATTGTATGCTGCGGAATGAACATTGGTCGGATCGAACAGCAGGACGCGGCCGTAATGGGACCGGAAGCCGGCCGTCAGATTCCAGTTCTCCCCCTTGATGTCATGGACGATGCAACTTCCCGGCCAGGTCAGCAGCGTCGGCACAACGAGACCGACGCCTTTGCCTGATCGGGTGGGCGCGAAGCAAAGGACATGCTCGGGGCCGTCATGGCGCAGATAATCCTTGCTGTGTCTTCCCAGGACCACGCCATCGGGGCCAAGCAACCCGGCGGCATGGATTTCCTTATCCTCGGCCCATCTGGCCGATCCGTAGGTGGCGACATTGCGCGCCTCGCGCGCCCGGATGATCGACATGAAAAAAGCGGCGGCGATAGCGAACAACGCCCCGGACGTGGCGATGAACGCGCCCTCGGTGAAAATACCGGGCGCATAGGCGTCGAAAGAAAACCACCACCAGAAGAAGGCCGGAGGATAATAGACCGGCCATCCGGCAACATCGAACCATGGATTGCCGAGCTGGGGCTGAAAGCCAAGGCGGAAGGCCACCCATTGTGTCGAAGTCCAGACCATCACCAGGACAATGATGAATACGACAATGATCTGGCCCCAGAGTATTCGGCCACCACGCATACAGGCTCCAATCGGCAAGAGAGTCGGAGCCGATCAAAGAATAGACGTTTTCGAAAGCGGCAACAGGAAAAGCAGGGGTGCCGTGTTGCCGGATACTATCGGCGGCACATCGGACAGGCCCTTTCAGATGCCGATGTCGACAGAACAATTTGCGAGGTGCCAGATCGGCAAAGGCTCAAATCCCGAGCCCTCGTGTTCGCCCCATTTGCCACGATACCGATCCACCCTGCACGATGCCCGCAACCTCGCGGCCGAGCTGGCGGTCGATCACTGGCCGCCATGGGACAAGAGTGAACTCGTGGCTCTTTTCGACAATGGCGAACTTGCCGCTCGATAGATGTGCGGTCCCGGTGAACTTGCCGCTGATATTTTCGCCATCGGCAGCCGCCCGGAACGGCAAGCCATTGCTGCTGGCCATTTCCGCACCGACGCGGGCCACTTCCCTTTCTCGCAGATTGGCGAGCAGGTTGCGCCGATAGAGGATGCGTCCATTCTGCTGCCGCGTGGCATCGCCCTGTGCGATATGGTGTTCACGCCGCTGGTCCATAGCCTCGCGCACCTGCTGGCCGAACCCTGCCGGGGTAAGGTCAGAGGCGTCCGGTGTGACCAATCGCCGGTCCAACCAGGTCGCGCCATCGGCGCCGATCTGCTTTTCCAGATCGAAGGTCGAGACGACACGGATGCTAGCTTGCCGGTTGCGACCGGCATCATAGGCGGTGGCGCGGCTCTCGAAGTCTTCGGGGATGCGCCACTGGTCGGCGTCGATCCGCTCGGCAATCCCGGCCCGGCGTAGCGACTCCAATCGCCGGACATGGGCATCGACATAGCCCTCATAGTCGCCACCCGGCACACGTCCCTCGAACTTCGCCTGTTCGAGGTGGCGGCTCGGTCGGTAGATACCATTTTCCGAGATCGCAGCGATGGTGCGATCAGAGGGACGTTGTGCTTTATCGGCGGGACCGACTTCCACGATGCTGCCGATCCGGGCATCTTCGACGCGGGCCGGATCAATGCCGGGAAGATGGTGCGTGCGCCCGTCGATCCCGTCGACCACGAGGGTCAGCTTTTCACCCATCTCATCGGTCAGATATTTGTCGACGACGCGGCCGGTGATGGGTGCCGCGGGTGCGGCATCGTGAAGCTGGAAGGTCATCGGATCACGTTCCTGCCCATCGGCCTTCAGCGCCTCTTGCATGTTACGGATGATGTCACCGCGCTCACCGAGTTCACGCAGCGCTGGTTCCATCTTCGCGCCAAGCTCCCAGACGCCGGGTGCATGTTCCGTTGCCAGCCTCATCTTTTCCAGTTTGGCGAGACGGCGCAGGCGAAGCGTGCGGTTGAACTGGCGGCGCGTGTCGTCGGGATCATGGCGCAGATCGAGGATCCGTTCATCGGCCTCTTCGGTCATTGCCCGGTCGATCCGGGTGAAGCGGTCCTGGTCGATTTCGGCAGTCAACTTGCGGCTCTGCTCGATCTCGGTGGCGGGTCCAAGTTCCAGCGTGACCAGTTCGCTGGCCCGCTCACGAATACCATTTGCGAGATAATCGCCATTGATGACCAGGTTCTCGCCCAGATCGTCCTTGCCCCGAACAATGATATGGGCATGGGGATGGCCGGTATTGTGGTGATTGACCGCCACCCAATCGAGCTTCGTGCCAAGATCGCCCTCAATGCGGCTCATCAGATCGCGGGTGTGCTCGGTGAGATCGGCGGCATCTTCCGGCGAGACGATGAAGCGGAACTGGTGGCGATCATCCTTGCCGCGGTCAAGAAACGCATCTCCATCGGCGCGGTCCTCGTTCGCCGAATAAAGCTGGCCGCGCTCGCCATCACGCGATGTCCCGTCTCGCTGGATATAGCGCAGATGGGCAGCCCCTTTGCCATTCTTTCCCGCGCCTTGGACATAACGGGTTTTGACGACGACGCGGCGCGCTCCGGCCGTACTGTGACGCCAACCGCCCGACAGGGTTCGGGCGCGGACAAAGGCCGCACCACGACCACGCTTGACGCCCGGACCTTTGCCAGCCTGCGACGCCTTCCCGCTCTTTCCGGCAGAACCAGATGAAGACGACGAGGATGTCCGTGATGCGAATGAAGATGATCTGCCGGGGCTGTTGCTATGCTGACGCGCCAGCTTCTTCGCCTGCGTCAGAAAGCTCTTCGCCTTGCCCGCCTTCGGCACGTCCGACCTGATGCGGCCAGGCTTCGGGCGAAAGCGGTTCTCGTCGTCGGCGCTCATGAGCGCATCCCATGCCGTTTAGACACGGAAACGGCAGATATTAGGCTATAGTGCCGGCCAAAACCCAACAAAGCCAAGGCTTTGCGCCATATCGCGGCACGCGAGACCCAAAAGCAGGGTGCCGTGCGCCGCGCCCCAAAACAGTGTGCAGACAAGGGCTTGCCCAGAAACCGCCCCGACAGGGTGCCGGTTTCCTTTATCTTGCCCTCCGCCTTTCCTTCCCTTTTTGCCCTTCCTGCCGGGAATGCTGCCAGGCGCACCCAAGCCTGACTGCACACCGAAAGCGGACCGAAGGCGCGTGGAGACGCCATGCTCATGGCGCATCTCCATTGCTCGCACGGGCCACGAATATGCCGCTGTCCTGCGGCTCCTGAACGGCGGGATCGCGCAGAGAAGCGGTTGCGTGGATGTCGCTCGATGGCTGATCAACCGCCGCTGAAATGCCGCCGGATTGCGCAACGAAGAGCGGGGCTTCGCGCCAATCCTGTGGCGGCGGCGGCACGATCGTCGGCACATCAGGCGCAGTCGCACTGCCGAGAACAGGTGCGAGCGTGGCGACATAGGCGCGTGTTTCTGCGGGCAAAACGCGACCTGTCGCCAGATGCTCGTCATAGCGACCGGGACCGGCATTGTAGGCGGCAAGCATGGCCGCGACATTGCCATAGCGGTCCCACATCTCCCGCAGATACGCCGTACCTGCGAGGATGTTGTCACGCGGATCGTAAGGATCGCGCCCGAGGCCATGGCGGCTGCGCAGGCCCGCCCAGGTATCGGGCATGACCTGCATCAGTCCCATCGCGCCCGCCGATGAAATGGCGCGCACATCGCCCGCGCTTTCCACACCCAGCACGGCCCGAATCCAGTGCTCTGGAATGCTGAAACGCTGTGACGCCTCTGCAATGAAAGCAGCATGGGGATGCGCGGTAACAGGCGCAGGTTGCGGCGTGACCTGCGCCATGGCCGGCATCGAGCCGCTGCCAGCCGACAGAAGGGCCGTGAAGAGAAGAAGGGCGCGGGATCGCATGATCTCAGTCCCGATCTTCGCGGGGCCGCGGGCGGCTCCAGTGCAGCGACCATGACGAGCCTGCATCGTCGTCGCGAAACAGATTGGCGCGGATCGGCTGCGGTAAGGCGGGATCGTCGAGCAGCACCGAGAGATATTCGCCAGCCTTTTCGCCGGTGCGTTTCCATGCAGCACCGACCTCCGGCCCGTCATGTTCAATGAAATGGACGCGATAGTCCGGCGCATTCTCCGCATCGGAATGTTCGGCGGGCACGATAACGAGATCGCGCTTCATGGTGAGCGTGACGAGCTGACCGGCGAAGCCGGATGCGTCACGCGCAAATTGACCGATCTGTGGCATGGTATGTCTCCTGTGTTTGTGGATTTGGCGTGGGTTCAATGCGTGGCCGCCCGCCATTCGTAGCGGCCATCGCCTTCCTCATCGGTCCAGAGCGGGAGCGCTCGCCCGATGACGGAACTGGCGAGAACAGGTCCGAAGTAACGGCCGTCGAGGCTGTCCCGGATGTCCCAATTCATGAGGAAGAGTTCGCCGTCGCGGATGATGCGGCAGCCCTGCCAGACCGGCAGATCGCGGCCCATGCGGTCGCGCTCCAGTGCGGCGCCCATCTCGACGTTATCGACGGTGATCGTCGCACCGCTGCGGCAGACGCGCTGTCCCGGCAAGCCGAGGACGCGTTTCAACAGCGGCACGCCCCGCCCGATATAGCCGCGCTCGACCATGAACTGCTCCAGCGGTTCGGGCGGCGCGATGACGACGAGTTCTGGAATTTCGAGCGTATCGGCGGGAGCAACCGTGTAGAAGCCGATGGGCGCGCTGGCAGTCGCGTTCCAGATCAGCCGGGTTGGCAGATCGGCAACCGCCGTGGCGACAAGCGTGCCGACGGCCAGCATGGACACGGCGAGGATATGACGGCGGCTCATGTCCAGATCCTCCGGCGGTTGAGCCACGCGGCATGGCGTTCCGGGGTGTAGGGGTTGGGTTCCTGACCGGCACTCAAGCGGTTGTGGACGTGCCGCCAATGGTCCGGCGCAACATCCGCCGGATCGATGCCAAGCGCGTCCACGGCATCAATCAGGGCCAGCACCCGCTGGACTTGTCGCCAGCCATCAATACGCAGCAGGATCTCGCAGCCAGGACGAACGAAGGGCACGGTCTGGTACGGTTCGCCGCGACCAACGGCGCGCAGGATGTCGAGCCGCGAGACGATGGTGCCGTAATCGTTGGAGGCCCAGCGGACGAAGGCAAAGATGCTTTCGGGCGCAAAACCGATCAGACTGCAGCGGCGTTCGATGATCTGCTCAAAGCTCTTGTGACCGAACCTGATCCAGCGCTCGACCTTCTTCTTCTGGAAGGTCAGTTCGACCAATGTGGTGAACGGAGCTGGTCCGCCCGGCCGCGGATGTTCATGCACTGCACACGCGGTCTTGCCGGTCATGGCTGATCTCCTTCGGTGGGTGGAAACTCGCGGACCAGCAGCTCGCGCAACATCACGGCGACGGTGACGCCGCGCCGGAAAGCGGCCACCTTGATGCGCCCGCGCAGTTCGGGTGTGATGTCGATGGTCAGGCGGGCGGTAAACGCCTCGGCAGCCATCTTTCCGGTTGCCGGCGCATCGGCGGCCCTGACCCAGCTATCGGGATTACCCGGACGCGATGCGAAGCCGGATTTGGCGGGTGGACGTGTCATCGCACAATCCTCCCGATCCCGAGGCTATCGATCTCGGCCACCAGCGCTGTGACCTCCTGTGCAGCCCGTTCGCCGCCATCGGTCTCTGAGACCAGTCGCCCAGTTTGTGCGGCTTCAGCAAAGGCGACGCGCTGGCCGATGGTCGTGGCCAGCAACGGCGGATCTTGGTCCGCCAGTGTCTCAGCCGTTTCGCGGGCGATGACGGTGCGCGCAGCGCATCGGTTCAGCAGAAAACGGGCGGCCAGTTCAGGACGATAGATGCGTGCTTTGTTCAGAAGCGCCAGCATCTCGGCGGAGGCCCAGCCGTCGAAAGGAGATGGCTGCACCGGGACCAGCACCAGATCGGCTGCAAGCAGCGCTGAGCGCATCAGACCAGCGACACGGGGCGGACCATCGATGACGACATGGTCGGCGTCACGCGCCAGCTCCGGCGCTTCCCGGTGCAGCGTATCGCGGGCCAGGCCGATGACGGTGAACAGCCTTGGCAGCCCTTCATCGCTGCGCCGCTCCGACCAGTCGAGTGCGGAGCCTTGCGGGTCGGCGTCGATCAGGATGACGCGTTTGCCTTCCGCAGCCCACGCACCGGCGAGATGCAGCGCCAACGTGGTTTTTCCGACACCGCCTTTCTGATTGAGGAGAGCGACGATCATCGCTGTCCTCCCGGCTTGCCGAGAGGAAGTTCAGGCGTGCTTGTTGACGCGGGCGATCCTTGCTTTGGGGGTGTCAGCTTGCCTTTATGGGCACCCGATCTGAGGGCCGCACCAGCCTTCGCGATGAGCTTTTCCACATCGCGACGCCGCTCTTCAAAGTTAGATTCTGTGTTAGACTCTAAGTTAAGGGCGCGATTTTCGCTTTTGTTACCGAAGGATAGGAGGTGTTTGGGTTCCCGATAGCACGAGCCTCCGGTTCCTGATGGCACGATAGTCCGGGTTCCCGATAGCACGAGACTATCCACAGGTTTTCCACAGGCCGGGACAGGCTCGAAAGCGAGCAGCATCCGGCCGCCGGTTTCGACCTCGGCGAACAGGGTGTAGCCGGGCAGTGGCTGGCGGCGGATAATGTCGCGCAGCTCGAAGGCGAAGCGCTTGAACGGCGACAGACTGCCCGATTTCTGGTGCAGGTGACGGAAGTCGAACCGCCAACCGTTTTTCTGTCGCCCACCATGCTTGCGCACCAGGCGATAGAGCCAGCGATCCAACCCGCCGGTCAGATTGAAATAGGCCCGGTCGATGGTGAGGATCAGGGCGTCATCCAGAACCGCACTGTAGAACCAGTCGGGCACGATCATCTCGATGCCGTCCGGACGGCCATTGGCATCGGTCCGCTCGTGCCATTCGTTGATCCACGAAAAACGATGTCGCCGTCCATTCGCGCGCTGGCGGATCGAGGTTGCAACCGTGGTCGATTGCAGCCGGTCCAGCGCCGCCTTCAGGCGCTGATAGTCCCTCAGGGAGGTTCCGCGCCCTGTGAATGTCAGGATTTCATAAGGCGTTGCCGCCATCAGGCGCGACGTGCGCAGACCGGCGTCCCGCGCTTCCACGACCTGGCTGGCCGCCCAGATCAGTATATCGGCGTCCCAGATCGTCGCCATACCGTGATCGGGAACAGCTTCGACACGGATCGAGACGTTGCCCAGCGCAAAGTCAATTGGGCGGATACGGTGCGATTTGGAAAGGGAAAAGAAAGGATAAGCCATGAGATCCTGCGCGTCTCGTGGCGCGAGTTCACCGGGAAGCGCCCGAAACAGATCGAGTTGCCCGCGTTCCGAGGCGGATGGGTGCTGCGCTGCCATAGAGGGCTGACCGCCGTGTTCAGCGCGTAATGCGCTTGGGCGAGGTGAATGCGGTCGGCGGCAGAGGTTTCGCCGGGAGAACCTGTCCGCGTGGGTCCGACGTGGAGGTAACCGATCCGCGTGCAACCCAGGCTGCGAGATCCTCGACCGAATAGACAACGCGGCCGCCGAGCTTGTGATAGGCAGGTCCCGTTCCGTAGGTTCTGTGCTTTTCCAGCGTGCGCGCGGACAGGCTGAGGAAATCGGCAGCTTCCTTGGTGCGCAGGTAGCGTGGCGGCAAGGCGGCGAGATCAGGTCGCATGGGGTGGCCTCCGTGGTTGTGCAGGATGCCGCTGACGATCAACGGCATGACATGCGCACGGTGGCGAAGGCGCGGCGGCAAGGGGGATGAGGAAGATCGAAGGGGTAGAATCCTCACCCTCGATCAGACGTCAGTGTCAGGGTTTGCGACGATGGCGCAAAAGGTCCTGATAACCGCCGTCGATCAGCGCGGCGGCAGATCGGACAAGGGCGATGACAGAGGCGCGCAAAGCCGATGTCTTCCACGGCTCAGCGCGAACGCGCGCCTCTCCGTAGATGGCGATGGCAATCTCACGATAGGTCGCGTGGTTGGCGTTTCCGTCGGCAGCTTGCATCATCAGGCGAAACCGCCGGCGCTGATACGGCGTCATCCTGGGGTCGCGGCGCGCGGGTTTCCCGGCCAGCATGTGCCAGAGCCTGAGAATGGCTTCGAGCCGATCCGGCAGATTTTCGTCAAGTGGCAGAATGATCGCCGGCTGCGAATTGGCATCGGTGTCGGCGAGGATCAGATATTGAACGCCGTCTCTGGCGTCACAGACACCATATACCCCCTCTGGTCCGCAGATGGCATCAGCAAGATCTACCGATAAGGCGGACGGAGAAGGCGGAAGAAAATCGGGCGATGCCCCGAGCATCAGCATGTCCGGATTGGCAACAGGCGACCAGATGACCGGTTGGTCGAGCGCGGAAAAGCCGGGGTCTGCCGGGAAATCGCAACCCCCAGCGATGTTGGACGTGATCCGCAAGGGGAAGATGCCCGGCGCCTTGCGCTACAAGGTCATCGAAACTGGCCTGATAGGACGCGTTACGGCGCAGGCATTCCCAGGCGACGCCCTCAACGGGCAGCGCATCGTAGAATTCATACTGGTCCTGGTCTCGCCAGCGGGATGTATCCGGCTTCATTGCTCCGCTCCTGGTTGAAACTGCACAGGTGGAGCGTGAAAGAATTGCGGTGCCTCTACCGAGATGGAAGCCAGAACAAGGACATAGGGTGATGCTCTGAAGGCATCACTGGTGCGACGGCGGCGAGGTCAGGTCCGATCTGTCGGATGACGCAGCAGCTGACGATAGCCGCTCTGTGTCATCCAGCGCGCCCGTGCCAGATGGCTGTCATGGACCTGCCGGGCGCGTTCAGGTTCCCGAACAGGGTCAATTCCGAACAGCACATTGACGGCTTCGGTCCATTCCGCCCCATCACCGGCGGCATCGAGCAGCCGCATATAGAGCTTGATATGCGCGCGATCATATTTGGTCAGCTCGTCGCTAACAGGTGCAATATCGTCGAAGGGAGGAACCGGAGATGTCATGTCGCGGGTCGCCACAGAGCATAGGCCGCCGCAGCGGATCGATGATGCCGCCCGCGCCGGTCAGGCGTCATGGATCTGTCGGTGTCTCTTCTCGTCTTGGCCATGTACCAGCAACACTCCTTGCCCGCGATCCGTGGACAGGAGAACGATCCCTGCTGCTTCAAGCGCCCGGCGCACCTGATCCCGCGTTGTCTCATACACCTCCAGCCGGTTCTCGGACTCGAGGCGCTTCAGGGCAGTTAACGATATTCGGGCCTTGTCAGCGAGCGTCTCCTGCGTCCAACCCAGTAACGCGCGCGCGGCCCGCGACTGTCGAGCGGTGATCATGCATGATCACTTCCCATCGCGACCGGCGCGCATTCCAGAACTACGGCTATTTTAGTCGTTCTTGCTCAATCCGCCACATGAAATCGCTGAGGCACACCGTGAGGCGATTTGCGCAGCACAGCGTTCGATGTGCCCGATTCGCTGGCCATGGCTCGAAAGAGCAGCACTTCTGCCTTGGATTAGTTCGGCGTTGCTCCGCGATTGATTGAGCCCCAAACGATGCAGCCGACATCTGAATGATTCGTTTAGAGATCATATCCTTGACGTTCGCAATAGACCAGGATACGTATTCAGATCAAAGCGACAGTAATGATCCGTAAAGGCATCACATGAAGGCGGAAAAAGAAACACTGGGGCTGATCGGCGACCATTTTCGCCGCGCGCGTCTTGCAGCGGGGTTGACCCAGGAGCAGGTGGCCGATCTTGCGGGCATTTCGCGCCCGCGCTACCGCGACATCGAGACGGGGGCAGCAGCCGCGCGCACCACGACTTTGATCAACATTGCCAGGGCGCTTGGGCTGGAAATGATGCTGGTTCCACAGACGATGGTGCCAGCCATCGAGGCGCTCTTGCGCCCGGATGCCGAGGACGATCACCCGGCCTTCAGCCCGCAACCGGAGAGCGACGATGACAGCCGTCCGTACCGCTGAGACCATCACCGCGCTGGACGTGTTTCTGAACAGTGCGAAGGTTGGCACGATCGTCAGGACGCCGGGTGATTTCAACGCCTTCAGCCTTGATCCGGCCTATCGCGCGACCGGCGGCATTCCGGTCCTGAGCCTGTCACTGCGCGCGGCATCAGGGGGCTTGCGCAAGGATCCGCGACCTGTCGCAGGCAGCCTGCCGCCCTTCTTTGCCAACCTGCTGCCCGAAGACCGGCTGCGTGAGGCGATGGAAAAGCACCATGCGGGCAATGTACGGCCGGGGAATGATTTCGATCTCCTGACAGCTCTGGGCGCGGATCTGCCGGGTGCCGTTCGGGTGCTGCCCAGTGACGGTCAACCGGGCATCGCAACAGCGCCCGCCCAAGGGCGGCCAAAAGCCCGCTTCTCGCTGGCGGGTGTGCAGATGAAGCTCTCGGTGATGAAGAACACGGGCAAGGGCGGGGGGCTGACCTTGCCGCTCGGGGATGACGAGGGCCAATATATTGCAAAATTCCCCTCGACCGCCTTTCCGGGCGTGTCGGAAAACGAGTTTGCGAACCTCGCGCTTGCCGAAGCAATCGGCATGGACGTGCCCGAGCGGGAACTGGTCAGCCGAGACCAGTTCGAGGGGATACCCGAAGAGTTCGAAACACTTGCCGAGGGGCTGATCCTGCTCGTGCGGCGTTTTGATCGCGGGACACACGGGCAGCGCATCCATATCGAGGATTTCGCGCAGGTTTTCGGCCTGTACCCGGCGCGCAAATATGATGGCGCCGCCTCCCACGACATCGCCTCTGTGCTGAATGTTGCGATCTCGCCGTTCACCGCGCTGGAGTTTGTTCGGCGGCTGACCTTCTCGGTGGTCATGGGCAATGGCGACATGCACCTCAAGAACTGGTCGCTGATCTATCCGGGCGACGGCGACACGCCCGCTCTTGCACCGATCTACGACATGCTTTCGACCGTTCCCTATATTCCGGCAGATGGGCTGGCGCTGTCTCTGGGCGGCGAGCGAGCCTTCAAGGGCCTGGCTCCGGCCCGCTGGAAGACGTTTGCCAATCGGGCAAGGCTTCCCGAGCCAGCCGTTCTCAAGGCCGTTGTCGAGACGGTGAAACGCATTGATACGAAATGGTGGACCCTGCCGGAACGCGAAGTGGTCCCCCCGCTCGTGCTGGAACGGATCGACGCCCATGTGAAAACCATGATCCCGATCCTGACCGGCTGAGCAGTTCCAGCCCGGACAGGTCACCGGGCCTAGCGGCTTTCCCGCAGGCATGAGAAAGGCCCCGACCTTGCGGTCGGAGCCTTTGTTCCGCGCCTCAGTCGCCGCGGCGACCGTTGGGGCGGGACCAGATGAGGGAGAAGGTTTCGCCGTCTTCTTCGTCGAAAAGGTTGGCGTAGATCGGAGCGTTGAAGCTCGGATCGTCCAGCTTGAGGCCCAGATAGTCGCGGCCCTCGTTGGAGCGCTTGGACCAGGCGGCGCCGATTTCAGCGCGGCCGACCAGAACGCGGTGGCTGGGGGCGTTCTCGCCGGTGGCGCGCAGGTCGGGGATGATGCGCACGCCCTTGGCCTGGACGCTGAGGGTGACGATTTCGCCGGTGAATTCGTTCGAGCCGGTCTTCTTGAAGGTGCCGATGGTTGCCATTTTAAGTCTCCGATTTCCGTTTCCGAGCCCGCACCATTGCGGCCTCTATGGCGATCGACCGGCCGGAGACGAACGCTGGCGCACCCCCTCGGGGGCTGGACAGCACAGGAGGAACTTTCTTGTTCCGCGCGGAATGGCGGCTCTGCCGTCAGGGGAAGAAAGTTGTGACGACGCTGTTGCGCTAAAGCGGTCGAAGCGCATCGCGCTGCTCTTCGGCCAGATCAGGCCATTGAAGAGGCCGTTTGGAGCGGTCGAGACACGGGGGTTGAACGGGGACGGTGGCAACCTCGAGGCTCCATCAGGATGACCAGACCGGCAACACCGGCCTTTCCTGTCACCCTGCGTCTCAGATCATGCGCATCTCTGCTTCCGGCCTGTTCCACCGGCATGCCACCACCCGCGGGTTCCCGTCAGTCTGCACGCGCTGGTGCCGACCGTCCTGCGCTCCTATGGGCCGCGTCTGTGCCCCAGGTTGATCCGGTGATTGGCCGCTGTCTGTCACCATTTTCCTGACGAAGACGGAAAACGATCAGCATCCGCTTCTGGTCGCCATCAACGGATCATTGCGGTTCAGGTTCGTGCAAAGCCGCCGTCCGCGTGGTCGGTTGCCGCCATGCCGGCAACGCGCAGGAACGCCGTCACGCCCACCGCAACCGCTCCGATCACCGAGAAGATGAGTTGCCATATCTCCGAGGGCATCATGTGCTTGACAATACCGAGCGTGGCGTAAAACCCGGCCATTCCCGCCGGAGCGACGAAGGCCAGAGCAATCAGCAGACGCGCCCACATCGGGCGGATCAGCATGAGCAGGCCCTGACCAACAGCCAGCGTCAGACCGGCGGCGAGAAGACCAACGACGATGCCGCCGAGCCAGCCAGCCCCAGTATCATAGGCCAAGGCGCCTGCATTCAGGCCAATAAAGAACGGCAAAGCGAATACGGCGAGATTGAACAGCAGCCAGCACATGGTGCCGATAGCTGCGATGGAAACGAGGATTCCGAGAACGATCATGGTGGTGTCTCCGTGCAAAAGGTTGGACGGTTGCGCCTTCCACCACCACCACGGCGCAGCCACAGAATAGCAGCATTCCTCTCACCGGGCGAGATGAGATAGTTTGTAAGGTCAAGCCTCTCTGTAAACTCGCCGCTTGAACAAGAAAGCTTATGCGTCTGGTGGACCAGTATCTGCTGCACCTCTACGATGACCATATCGTTGGGCGGAAGGATGCGGGTTAAAGTTTATGGCAGAAGTCGATTGGTCAGACAGGGCAATCGCATATGGCTCACGCGAGTAAGCCATTGAGAACGTTTCGGAGAAA